>NZ_JBHUYJ010000204.1:0-5150 GCF_042668715.1 Streptomyces sp. NPDC057271 | reverse complement strand
GAAACCTTACGTGTGGACCAAGACTGCGGACGAGATCCTTGAACGCCTCGCCAGCTATCTGAACAGAATTCCAGACTCAGAACACTAGGTCGTGTCGTCGAAGTCCCGTCTGCCCGCCCTTCGGGCGGACGACGCTACTTTGACGACACTCCTTAGCGGGTCCGGACGATCCGGTCCGGCGCGAACAGCTCCGCACCGACGAAAGGCGTGTCGGACGTCACGGAGAGCGTGAGACCCGTCCCCGCCAGTCGCGCCGGCGCAACGTCCGTACCCTGCAACGGAGTTCCTCCCCCTACGGCGGCCCCTTCGACGATCGTACGCAGAGCGTCGCGCCCGTCCGCGCGTCCATCCCCGCGCTGCTCCCGGACGTGCTCGACGGCGCCGTCGACCCGTCCCCGGTCTTCGACCCGGCGGTCGGCCTCGGAGGCGTCCCGGTCGGCTGAAGGCCATGGACGACCGCACCGCCCTGAAGGTCCTCGTCAAGCCCTGAGGACGGCACGACGCCGAGCCGCTCGGTCCGGAGGCCCCCGCCCCCGGGCCGTTCCGGCCGGCTCAGGCCTCCGACCACACCGGGTCGTCGCCGCCCTGGAGGCCCGGTGGGCGGGACCACGCCGTGGGGCCGCCCTCGTACCTGACGGGCGACACCGCGTGGCGCAGCAGGCCCAGGGGGCCGGACGTCTCCGTGAGGTGGTCCTCCGGGACGTAGCGGGGGAGGGCGTGCGTCAGCCAGTGGCCCGTCTGCGCCAGGGCCAGGCGTACGAGACGCGTGCCGCCCTCGCTCTCCTGCTCCGTCAGGGACCGCAGCACGGCCGCCGCGAGCAGATACCCCGACCCGTGGTCCAGGGCCTGCGCGGGCAGTGCGCCCGGCTCGTCCGCCGAGCCCTCCTCCGTCGCGATCCCGGTCGCCACCTGCACCAGGCTGTCGAAGCCGCGCCGTTCGCCCCACGGCCCGTAGTCGCCCCACGCGGAGATCCGCGCGATCACCAGACCGGGACGGTGGAGACCGAAGCGCTCCAGGGCGCCGGGGCGGTAGCCGGTGACCAGGACGTCCGCCTCGTCCAGCAGCGCGTGGAGGGCGCGCCGGTCCGAAGGCCGGTCCAGGTCGAGCGCCGCCGTCCGCTTGCCGACGTTCGTGTCCGCGTGCTGGTCGGGCAGTTCGGGGTTGCCCGGCGGGTCGATCCGGAGCACGTCCGCGCCGAGCAGCGCCAGCGTCCTCGTCGCGACCGGCCCGGCGAGGACCCGGGTCAGGTCCAGGACCCGCAGGGGGCCCGGGCGCCGCTTCCCGGCCGGGGCAGCGTCGTCCAGTCGCTCCCGCGTCAGCAGCGGCCGCGCCGCCACCTCCTGGCCCTGCTCGTGCGCCGCCCACTCCTCCGGCGTGCGCAGGGCGACCGCGAGGCCCCCGGCCGCGTAGGCCGCCGTCTCGGCCTCGACCGCCTTCCGCTCGGCGATCGCCGCCGCCACGGCCTCCACCGACTCCTCCCGGACGCCCAGCGCGGAGAGCAGCGCCGCCCGGTGGTGGGGATAGTTCGCGTGCGTACGGACCCAGCCGTCGGACGCCCTCCAGAAGCGGGACAGCGGCGCGAAGTTCACCGGTGCCCGGCCGTCGACCCGGAGGTGACGCTCGCTCACGAAGGCCGTGGCGACGGCCCCGTCGTCCACCCGGACCCTCCCCGGCAGACCACTGCGCTCCGCCGCCGCCAGGCCCGCGACCGCCACCGTCGCCCGCGCCAGGTCCATCACCGGCAGCCGTGCCGGCAGGAGCCCCGACGGGCCGGTGAACGCCACCCGGTCCACCAGGGAGGGATCGCCGCCCAGGGCCGACCACAACAACTCCGTACCCGTACGCACTGTGTTGTCCATCCCGGCATGATGGCACTCCGTGCCACGCAAAGGGTCCCGGTGTGGCGCACCACACCGGGACCCCCTGACAGCCTGTCGGCGTCGTGCCTACCGGCGCACGGCGTCGAGCGCGTTCACCAGACCGGCTCCGTAGAAGCCGTTCTTGTTCTTGCCGCCCACGCACACCGCGTCGACGGTGCCGTCGGCGTTGATGTCGTACGGGTTCGTGCAGGCGCGGTCGTCGGCCTGCGCGTACAGCATCGCCTTGAGCGCGGCCGGGCTCGCCTTCGGGTGCGTCGACTTCAGCAGCGCGAGCACACCGGCGGCGTGCGGCGAGGCCATCGACGTACCGGCCTTGTAGTTGAAGCCGCCGTTGACCGTGGTCGACAGGATCCGGCCGTTGACCGCGGGCGCGTCCGGGGTCTGGTACTCGGTGCGGTCGCCGCCGGGCGCCGCGACGTCGATGACGCCGTGACCGTAGTTGGAGTACGAGGCCTTCAGGTCCTTGGCACCGGTCGCGGAGACCGTGACCACGCCCGGCAGCATCGCCGGGTAGTCCAGGCACTCCTTCGGGTCGATGACACGGGTCACCGGCGTGGTGTCGTTCGGGCTGCTGTCGTCGGTGAGCTCGTCCGACGCCAGGTCCATGGCGGAGTTGCCGGCCGCCGCCACGTTGACGGTGCCCTTGCGCTCCGCGTAGCGCGTCGCGCGGGTCACGGCCTCGATCAGGGCCTTCTGGTCGGCGTCGTTCTTGCACGCGAACAGCCACGGGTCCGTGTAGTAGCTGTTGTTGGTGATCTCGACGCCGCGCTCGGCCGCCCACATGAAGCCGCAGACGACGGCCTCGGTGTAGAAGAAGCCGTCGGGGGTGGACACCTTGATGCCCGAGACCTTCACGCCCGGCGCGACACCGGTGATGCCGGTGCCGTTCTTGGCGGCGGCGATCGTGCCGGCGACGTGCGTGCCGTGGTCGCTCTCGCCCGGGTTGGGACGCCACGAGCCGGGGGTGATGTCCGGCTTGCCCGTCACGCAGTTGGCCGAGGCCTTGGCGTCGAAGTTCGGCGCCAGGTCCGGGTGGGTGTCGTCGACACCCGTGTCGATGACACCCACCGTCACGTTCCGGCTGCCGAGCGTCCTCTTGTGGGCCTTGTCCGCCTGGATGGCGGGCAGGTCCCACTGGAGCGGCTCGAGCGCGTCCTGGTCGTCCGTCGCACGGGCCGCGGCGGACGTGGCCTCGGACGCGGTGAGCGCCTGGCCGCCCTCGCCGACGGAGGTGTCGGTCTGGACGGAGAGCGGGGCGGTGCGCGTCGAACCGGCGGACACCACACCCCGGGCCTTACGGATCGTCGTCGCGAACTCGGGGTTCTGCGAGTGGACGACGATGACGCCTATCTGGTCATAGGAGATGACCACCGTGCCACCGGCCCTGGCTATCGCCTTCTTCACCGAGGCGATCGTCTTGCGACCCCGGTCGACGTTGACGACGTACGACAGCTTCGGGGCGCTCGTCGAGACGGCGGGCGTCGCCGGGGTGTCGCTCGCCACCGCGGCGGAGGCGCCGGTCGGAAGGAAGGCGAGCGAGGCCGTGAGCGCGAGGCCGGCCGGCAGAGCGAGTACTCGGCCGCGTCTCGATCCCAGATGAGCCATGGGTTCTCCACATCATCCGTATGTACTGCCCGCCGGCGGATTGCGGACGGGCAGGTGCATGACGAGTGAAGCTATCGCTGATCTTCCCGCCCCATCAATGAGTTGAGAGGATTTCCTGCAGATCCGGAGGAAGATCCAGGAGAGGATCCAGGGCGGAAAACCACTCCGGTGAACCACTTCGCTCCGCGCTCCGTGCCGTTGTGCAGGGGAGCCGCTCCGGTAGGAGCCCGTTCCCCACCCCCCAGTGAGGCCCCTTTGTCCATGCCCACAGCACCCGCGTCGCGAGGAGATTCCGTGGCAACCGAAGCACTGCCGCCGCCCCAAGGCGGCACGGAGGCCCCCACCGGCCCCGCCCAGCCCACGACCGAGGCGTTCGTCGAGGTGCAGGAGAGTGCGGAGTTCGGCGAACTGCGCCGCACATACCGCTCCTTCGCCTTCCCCCTGACGGTCGCCTTCATCGCCTGGTACCTGCTCTACGTGCTGCTCTCCAACTACGCGGGCGGCTTCATGGGGACCACACTCTTCGGCAACATCAACGTGGCTCTCGTCCTCGGCCTCGGCCAGTTCGTCACGACCTTCCTCATCGCCTGGCTCTACTCGCGGCACGCGGCCAACCGCCTCGACCCGAAGGCCGAGGCCATCAAGTCCCGTATGGAGCACCCGGAGGCCGACGCGTGAGCAGCACCCTTCTCCTCGCGGCGGGCAACGCCACCAGCGAGCACCGCCCGCTGATCATCACCCTCTTCGGGGCGTTCGTCGTCGCCACGCTCGTCATCACCGTCTGGGCCGGCCGCCAGACCAAGAGCGCCGCCGACTTCTACGCCGGCGGCCGCCAGTTCACCGGCTTCCAGAACGGCCTCGCGATCTCCGGCGACTACATGTCCGCCGCGTCCTTCCTCGGCATCGCGGGCGCCATCGCGCTCTTCGGCTACGACGGCTTCCTGTACTCGATCGGCTTCCTGGTCGCCTGGCTGGTCGCCCTGCTCCTGGTCGCCGAGCCGCTGCGCAACTCCGGCCGGTTCACCATGGGCGACGTCCTCGCCTACCGCATGCGCCAGCGCCCCGTCCGCACCGCCGCCGGCACCTCCACGATCGTCGTCTCGATCTTCTACCTGCTCGCGCAGATGGCAGGCGCGGGCGTCCTCGTCTCCCTGCTCCTCGGCATCACCAGCGACGGCGGCAAGATCGCCATCGTCGCCCTGGTCGGCGTCCTGATGATCGTGTACGTCACCATCGGCGGCATGAAGGGCACCACCTGGGTGCAGATGGTCAAGGCCGTCCTGCTCATCGCGGGCACGCTCCTGATCACCTTCCTCATCCTGCTGAAGTTCGACTTCAACCTCTCCGACCTGCTCGGCGCCGCCGCCACCAACAGCGGCAAGGGCCAGGCGTTCCTGGAGCCCGGTCTCAAGTACGGGGCCACCGCCATCTCGAAGCTGGACTTCCTCTCGCTCGGCATCGCCCTCGTCCTCGGCACCGCCGGCCTGCCGCACATCCTGATCCGCTTCTACACGGTGCCCACCGCCAAGGCCGCCCGTAAGTCGGTCAACTGGGCCATCGGCATCATCGGCGCGTTCTACCTGATGACGATCGTCCTCGGCTTCGGCGCCGCGGCCCTGCTGAAGAACAGCGACGTCATCGCCTCGAACAAGGCGGGCAACACC
>NZ_JBHUYJ010000203.1:1969-5234 GCF_042668715.1 Streptomyces sp. NPDC057271 | reverse complement strand
TGAGGACAAGCCCTCGGCCTATTAGTACCGGTCAGCTCCACCCATTACTGGGCTTCCACATCCGGCCTATCAACCCAGTCGTCTACTGGGAGCCTTACCCTCTCAAGGAGGTGGGAATACTCATCTCGAAGCAGGCTTCCCGCTTAGATGCTTTCAGCGGTTATCCCTCCCGAACGTAGCCAACCAGCCATGCCCTTGGCAGGACAACTGGCACACCAGAGGTTCGTCCGTCCCGGTCCTCTCGTACTAGGGACAGCCCTTCTCAATATTCCTACGCGCGCAGCGGATAGGGACCGAACTGTCTCACGACGTTCTAAACCCAGCTCGCGTACCGCTTTAATGGGCGAACAGCCCAACCCTTGGGACCGACTCCAGCCCCAGGATGCGACGAGCCGACATCGAGGTGCCAAACCATCCCGTCGATATGGACTCTTGGGGAAGATCAGCCTGTTATCCCCGGGGTACCTTTTATCCGTTGAGCGACGGCGCTTCCACAAGCCACCGCCGGATCACTAGTCCCGACTTTCGTCCCTGCTCGACCCGTCGGTCTCACAGTCAAGCTCCCTTGTGCACTTACACTCAACACCTGATTGCCAACCAGGCTGAGGGAACCTTTGGGCGCCTCCGTTACCCTTTGGGAGGCAACCGCCCCAGTTAAACTACCCATCAGACACTGTCCCTGATCCGGATCACGGACCGAGGTTAGACATCCAGCACGACCAGAGTGGTATTTCAACGGCGACTCCACCATGACTGGCGTCACGGCTTCAAAGTCTCCCACCTATCCTACACAAGCCGAACCGAACACCAATATCAAACTGTAGTAAAGGTCCCGGGGTCTTTCCGTCCTGCTGCGCGAAACGAGCATCTTTACTCGTAGTGCAATTTCACCGGGCCTATGGTTGAGACAGTCGAGAAGTCGTTACGCCATTCGTGCAGGTCGGAACTTACCCGACAAGGAATTTCGCTACCTTAGGATGGTTATAGTTACCACCGCCGTTTACTGGCGCTTAAGTTCTCAGCTTCGCAACCCCGAAAGGTCACTAACCGGTCCCCTTAACGTTCCAGCACCGGGCAGGCGTCAGTCCGTATACATCGCCTTACGGCTTCGCACGGACCTGTGTTTTTAGTAAACAGTCGCTTCTCGCTGGTCTCTGCGGCCACCCCCAGCTCAGAGTGCAAGACTCATCACCAGTGATGGCCCCCCTTCTCCCGAAGTTACGGGGGCATTTTGCCGAGTTCCTTAACCATAGTTCACCCGAACGCCTCGGTATTCTCTACCTGACCACCTGAGTCGGTTTAGGGTACGGGCCGCCATGAAACTCGCTAGAGGCTTTTCTCGACAGCATAGGATCATCCACTTCACCACAATCGGCTCGGCATCAGGTCTCAGGCTATGTGCTGTCCGGATTTACCTGGACAACGCCCTACACCCTTACCCCGGGACAACCACCGCCCGGGCTGGACTACCTTCCTGCGTCACCCCATCGCTTACCTACTACCACCTTGGTTCGCCGGCTCCACCACTTTCCTTTCCCCGAAGGGTCCGGAACGGCTTCACGGGCTTAGCATTAATGGGCTCGATATTGGGCGTTTCAAAGCGGGTACCGGAATATCAACCGGTTGTCCATCGACTACGCCTGTCGGCCTCGCCTTAGGTCCCGACTTACCCTGGGCAGATCAGCTTGACCCAGGAACCCTTAGTCAATCGGCGCACACGTTTCTCACGTGTGTATCGCTACTCATGCCTGCATTCTCACTCGTGAACCGTCCACAACTCGCTTCCGCGGCTGCTTCACCCGGCACACGACGCTCCCCTACCCATCACAGTCCCCGTTGGGGGTATGTACTGCAATGACACGACTTCGGCGGTACGCTTGAGCCCCGCTACATTGTCGGCGCGGAATCACTTGACCAGTGAGCTATTACGCACTCTTTCAAGGGTGGCTGCTTCTAAGCCAACCTCCTGGTTGTCTCTGCGACTCCACATCCTTTCCCACTTAGCGTACGCTTAGGGGCCTTAGTCGATGCTCTGGGCTGTTTCCCTCTCGACCATGGAGCTTATCCCCCACAGTCTCACTGCCGCGCTCTCACTTACCGGCATTCGGAGTTTGGCTAAGGTCAGTAACCCGGTAGGGCCCATCGCCTATCCAGTGCTCTACCTCCGGTAAGAAACACACGACGCTGCACCTAAATGCATTTCGGGGAGAACCAGCTATCACGGAGTTTGATTGGCCTTTCACCCCTAACCACAGGTCATCCCCCAGGTTTTCAACCCTGGTGGGTTCGGTCCTCCACGAAGTCTTACCTCCGCTTCAACCTGCCCATGGCTAGATCACTCCGCTTCGGGTCTTGAGCGTGCTACTGAAACGCCCTGTTCGGACTCGCTTTCGCTACGGCTTCCCCACACGGGTTAACCTCGCAACACACCGCAAACTCGCAGGCTCATTCTTCAAAAGGCACGCAGTCACGACCCACTGGGTAAACCCAGTGAGCGACGCTCCCACGGCTTGTAGGCACACGGTTTCAGGTACTATTTCACTCCGCTCCCGCGGTACTTTTCACCATTCCCTCACGGTACTATCCGCTATCGGTCACCAGGGAATATTTAGGCTTAGCGGGTGGTCCCGCCAGATTCACACGGGATTTCTCGGGCCCCGTGCTACTTGGGTGTCTCTCAAACGAGCCGCTAATGTTTCAGCTACGGGGGTCTTACCCTCTACGCCGGACCTTTCGCATGTCCTTCGCCTACATCAACGGTTTCTGACTCGTCTCACAGCCGGCAGACTGTGAAAGAGAGATCCCACAACCCCGCATGCGCAACCCCTGCCGGGTATCACACGCATACGGTTTGGCCTCATCCGGTTTCGCTCGCCACTACTCCCGGAATCACGGTTGTTTTCTCTTCCTGAGGGTACTGAGATGTTTCACTTCCCCTCGTTCCCTCCACATGCCCTATGTGTTCAGGCATGGGTGACAGCCCATGACGACTGCCGGGTTTCCCCATTCGGAAACCCCCGGATCAAAGCCTGGTTGACGGCTCCCCGGGGACTATCGTGGCCTCCCACGTCCTTCATCGGTTCCTGGTGCCAAGGCATCCACCGTGCGCCCTTAAAAACTTGGCCACAGATGCTCGCGTCCACTGTGTAGTTCTCAAGCAACGACCAGCCACCCATCACCCCGCCACAACAGGCGAGTTCACTGGGGCCGGCATCGCGAAGACACGACCTCACGGCCGTACCCTCAGACACCCAACAACGTGCCA
>NZ_JBHUYJ010000202.1:0-5490 GCF_042668715.1 Streptomyces sp. NPDC057271 | reverse complement strand
GTTTTCCCCCCGGCAGACTCGCCCGGGCACTGACCCGCACCCTGGCTGAGATCACCGAACGCCTGCTGCCCGCCCGCCGTCATCGGACCTGCCCCCGAGTGATCAAACGCAAGATGTCGAACTGGCCACTGAAACGGGCCGAGCACTGCAACCGGGCACCAACCGCACCGAACACCATCACCACCACCCGACAAGGCACAACCTAAGTCACCGGCATTGGGCCTAGGCGCCGACATGCTCGCCGGGGGCGATGCGGACGCCACGCGCCCAGTCGGCGGCCTTCATCGGCTTCTTGCCCTGCGGCTGGACCCACAGCAGCTCGACGGCGTGCGAACCGGTGCCGACGTACACGTTGTTCTTGCCGGCCGCGAGTTCGCCGGGCGTCAGATCGGTACGGGCCGGGACGAGCGCCACCTGGATCAGCTTGAGGCGCTCGCCGCGGAACACGGTCCACGCGCCCGGGGCGGGCGTGCAGCCGCGCACGACGCGGTCCACGCGCAGCGCCGGGGTCCTCCAGTCCACGTGCGCGTCCTCGACCTGGATCTTGGGCGCGAGGGTGATGCCGTCGGCCGGCTGCGGAACGGCCTTCAGGGTGCCGTCCTCGATTCCGTCCATCGTCGCGGAGAGCAGGCCCGCCCCCGCGAAGGCGAGCCGGGTGAGGAGATCACCGCTGGTGTCGGTGGGGCGGACGTCCTCGGTGATCACGCCGTAGACCGGTCCGGAGTCGAGCCCCTCCTCGATCTGGAAGGTCGACGCGCCCGTCACCTCGTCGCCCGCCATGACGGCGTGCTGCACGGGCGCCGCGCCCCGCCACGCGGGCAGCAGCGAGAAGTGCAGATTGACCCAGCCGTGGGCCGGGATGTCGAGGGCGACCTTGGGAAGCAGCGCGCCGTACGCGACGACCGGGCAGCAGTCCGGGGCGATCTCGCGCAGCCGCGCGAGGAACGCCTCGTCCCTCGGTCGTGTCGGCCTGAGGATCTCGACCCCGGCCTCCTCCGCCCGCTGGGCGACCGGGCTCGCCACCAGCCGCCGGCCGCGGCCGGCGGGGGCGTCGGGGCGGGTCACGACGGCGGCCACCTCGTGCCGGCCGGAGGCGAGCAGGGCGTCCAGGGCGGGCACGGCGACCTCGGGGGTGCCTGCGAAGACCAGCTTCACTCGGAGAAACCTCGCATCTCGGGGCGGTGGGGGCGCCTCCCCGCTCGAACGCAGCCGAGAGCTTGGGGGAGGGCAGCGCACCAGTCTAGAGGCCGTGGCGCGAGGGGGCGTACGTCACCACGAGCGCCCCGCGCATATGCGTGTACGCCCCGATGCGTGACCCAACCCCGGGTAGCGCGTTGGTCAAGAGAGATTGACCGAAACGGGCCCGCCCCCTCGTCGTGGCCCGACCCTTTTCCACGCCGGTTCGAGAGGCTTTCACATGGCCGACCACGCAACCCACGACGCCCAAGCCCGGGCGAGTCTGCATCTGTTGGTGCGGGACATCGAGCGGGTCCGGCGCCAGGTCGACGCACTGCGCACGCTCACGGCCCAGTTGGGCAACGTCTACCGCCCGCGCCGCTCCGGCCCGTCGACCGGGTTCGTCGTCTACGGCCGGGCGCCCGCGCCGACCGTCCGGCTCGCGCAGGAGCTGCGGGACAGCGTCGAGACGCTGGTGACGGCGGCGGTCGACTTCGACCGCTCGCTCGGGTTCTCGTGGGACGCGGTGGGCTCGGCGCTCGGGGTCACGAAGCAGGCGGTCCACCGCCGGTACGGCGCGCGGCGCGCGCCGCAGCCGGGTGTCGTCGTGGAGCAGGAGCGCGCCCCGGAGCAGGTGGCGACGCGCACGCTCCCGGCGGTGCCGCCGGCCCGCACGATGCCGCCGCAGCCGACGGCGGTGCAGCCGTCGCCCCTCCGCGAGGACCCCCGACCCCCGGCCTTCCCGGGCCCCCGCAACGGCTGACACCCGCCGCCGTCCGCCCCGTCGTATCCCCCGGTGCAGCCGGGACGGTCCCCACTCACCCCCGTCGCCCCGGCCGCGCCGCGGCAGCGGGGCCCGCCCGACGATCGAGTTCCGTCACCGACTCCGGTGGGGGCGACGGGTCATCAGATCGCGTGCAGGCGCGGTAATGTGTGGGCAGCGTCGCGTGCCGGTGGCAGACCGTGCCAGGCATGGAGGCGCCGGACCGAAGGAGATCGACGATGCGTTCGTCGCACCCTTCGCTCTCGCGTGACTGAGCGCGAGACGACCAGGCTCGTCGCCTGGAGCCATGAACTCCGTCGGGTACACGGTCGGCTGCGGGAAGCGCTGTCCTTGACCCGCGCCTCCCTTGCCGACGGCACGCCCGGCGAGGCGGCCACCCGTGAACTGCTGCTGTACTGCCATGGGTTCTGTACGGCTCTCGACGGCCACCACCAGGGCGAAGACCGCACCCTGTTCCCGGCCATCGCAGCCGCCCATCCGGAACTTCGACCGGTACTGCGCTCGCTCCAGCAGGATCACTCGATGATCGCCCACCTGATCGGCGGCCTCCAGGCCGCGGTCGACAGGGCCGCGCCGCCCGAGGAGCTCGACCACCACCTCGAAGGCATCGCGGCGATCATGGAGAACCACTTCCGCTACGAGGAGCGGCAACTGCTCACCGTGCTCGAGACACTTGAGCTCGCAGCCGAACTCCGGGAGGTGCTGGGCCCGCTGTGACCGCACGCTCCCCACACGGCTGACCTGCCGGCTCGACCGACGGGCCGGGCTGTGGGGCCGGGCGGCGCGCGCCGCCCGGCCCCACAGCCCGGCCCGTCGGTCGAGCCGGCAGGTCAGCCGTGTGGGGAGCGTGCGGTCACAGCGGGCCCAGCACCTCCCGGAGTTCGGCTGCGAGCTCAAGTGTCTCGAGCACGGTGAGCAGTTGCCGCTCCTCGTAGCGGAAGTGGTTCTCCATGATCGCCGCGATGCCTTCGAGGTGGTGGTCGAGCTCCTCGGGCGGCGCGGCCCTGTCGACCGCGGCCTGGAGGCCGCCGATCAGGTGGGCGATCATCGAGTGATCCTGCTGGAGCGAGCGCAGTACCGGTCGAAGTTCCGGATGGGCGGCTGCGATGGCCGGGAACAGGGTGCGGTCTTCGCCCTGGTGGTGGCCGTCGAGAGCCGTACAGAACCCATGGCAGTACAGCAGCAGTTCACGGGTGGCCGCCTCGCCGGGCGTGCCGTCGGCAAGGGAGGCGCGGGTCAAGGACAGCGCTTCCCGCAGCCGACCGTGTACCCGACGGAGTTCATGGCTCCAGGCGACGAGCCTGGTCGTCTCGCGCTCAGTCACGCGAGAGCGAAGGGTGCGACGAACGCATCGTCGATCTCCTTCGGTCCGGCGCCTCCATGCCTGGCACGGTCTGCCACCGGCACGCGACGCTGCCCACACATTACCGCGCCTGCACGCGATCTGATGACCCGTCGCCCCCACCGGAGTCGGTGACGGAACTCGATCGTCGGGCGGGCCCCGCTGCCGCGGCGCGGCCGGGGCGACGGGGGTGAGTGGGGACCGTCCCGGCTGCACCGGGGGATACGACGGGGCGGACGGCGGCGGGTGTCAGCCGTTGCGGGGGCCCGGGAAGGCCGGGGGTCGGGGGTCCTCGCGGAGGGGCGACGGCTGCACCGCCGTCGGCTGCGGCGGCATCGTGCGGGCCGGCGGCACCGCCGGGAGCGTGCGCGTCGCCACCTGCTCCGGGGCGCGCTCCTGCTCCACGACGACACCCGGCTGCGGCGCGCGCCGCGCGCCGTACCGGCGGTGGACCGCCTGCTTCGTGACCCCGAGCGCCGAGCCCACCGCGTCCCACGAGAACCCGAGCGAGCGGTCGAAGTCGACCGCCGCCGTCACCAGCGTCTCGACGCTGTCCCGCAGCTCCTGCGCGAGCCGGACGGTCGGCGCGGGCGCCCGGCCGTAGACGACGAACCCGGTCGACGGGCCGGAGCGGCGCGGGCGGTAGACGTTGCCCAACTGGGCCGTGAGCGTGCGCAGTGCGTCGACCTGGCGCCGGACCCGCTCGATGTCCCGCACCAACAGATGCAGACTCGCCCGGGCTTGGGCGTCGTGGGTTGCGTGGTCGGCCATGTGAAAGCCTCTCGAACCGGCGTGGAAAAGGGTCGGGCCACGACGAGGGGGCGGGCCCGTTTCGGTCAATCTCTCTTGACCAACGCGCTACCCGGGGTTGGGTCACGCATCGGGGCGTACACGCATATGCGCGGGGCGCTCGTGGTGACGTACGCCCCCTCGCGCCACGGCCTCTAGACTGGTGCGCTGCCCTCCCCCAAGCTCTCGGCTGCGTTCGAGCGGGGAGGCGCCCCCACCGCCCCGAGATGCGAGGTTTCTCCGAGTGAAGCTGGTCTTCGCAGGCACCCCCGAGGTCGCCGTGCCCGCCCTGGACGCCCTGCTCGCCTCCGGCCGGCACGAGGTGGCCGCCGTCGTGACCCGCCCCGACGCCCCCGCCGGCCGCGGCCGGCGGCTGGTGGCGAGCCCGGTCGCCCAGCGGGCGGAGGAGGCCGGGGTCGAGATCCTCAGGCCGACACGACCGAGGGACGAGGCGTTCCTCGCGCGGCTGCGCGAGATCGCCCCGGACTGCTGCCCGGTCGTCGCGTACGGCGCGCTGCTTCCCAAGGTCGCCCTCGACATCCCGGCCCACGGCTGGGTCAATCTGCACTTCTCGCTGCTGCCCGCGTGGCGGGGCGCGGCGCCCGTGCAGCACGCCGTCATGGCGGGCGACGAGGTGACGGGCGCGTCGACCTTCCAGATCGAGGAGGGGCTCGACTCCGGACCGGTCTACGGCGTGATCACCGAGGACGTCCGCCCCACCGACACCAGCGGTGATCTCCTCACCCGGCTCGCCTTCGCGGGGGCGGGCCTGCTCTCCGCGACGATGGACGGAATCGAGGACGGCACCCTGAAGGCCGTTCCGCAGCCGGCCGACGGCATCACCCTCGCGCCCAAGATCCAGGTCGAGGACGCGCACGTGGACTGGAGGACCCCGGCGCTGCGCGTGGACCGCGTCGTGCGCGGCTGCACGCCCGCCCCGGGCGCGTGGACCGTGTTCCGCGGCGAGCGCCTCAAGCTGATCCAGGTGGCGCTCGTCCCGGCCCGTACCGATCTGACGCCCGGCGAACTCGCGGCCGGCAAGAACAACGTGTACGTCGGCACCGGTTCGCACGCCGTCGAGCTGCTGTGGGTCCAGCCGCAGGGCAAGAAGCCGATGAAGGCCGCCGACTGGGCGCGTGGCGTCCGCATCGCCCCCGGCGAGCATGTCGGCGCCTAGGCCCAATGCCGGTGACTTAGGTTGTGCCTTGTCGGGTGGTGGTGATGGTGTTCGGTGCGGTTGGTGCCCGGTTGCAGTGCTCGGCCCGTTTCAGTGGCCAGTTCGACATCTTGCGTTTGATCACTCGGGGGCAGGTCCGATGACGGCGGGCGGGCAGCAGGCGTTCGGTGATCTCAGCCAGGGTGCGGGTCAGTGCCCGGGCGAGTCTGCCGGGGGGAAAAC
>NZ_JBHUYJ010000201.1:0-5622 GCF_042668715.1 Streptomyces sp. NPDC057271 | reverse complement strand
TGGCGCGTCTCGGTGAACACCGTGGCCCGTCTGATGGCCGAACTCGGCCTGGCCGGACGGAAGGTCCGGCGGCGGCGCGGGCTGACCCGGCCCGGCAAGCGTCCCGCAGCCCCGGACTTCGTGCGGCGGGACTTCACCGCGGACGCTCCGGACCAGGTGTGGTGCGGCGACATGACAGAGATCGCCACCGGTGAGGGCAAGGTCTACCTGGCCACCGTCATCGACCTGTTCTCGCGCCGGCTGCTCGGTTACGCGATGGGCACACGCCATGACGCCGAACTGGTTGTGGCGTCCTTGAACATGGCCGCGGCCACCCGAGGCGGTGACGTGAAGGGCGTGATCTTCCACAGCGACCGCGGCAGTGAATACGGCTCCAGGCGCTTTCGCCGGGCCTGCCGCCGATTGGGCGTGACCCAGTCCATGGGCCGCGTCGGGTCGTGTTTCGACAACGCCGTCAGTGAGGCGTTCAACAGCGTGCTCAAGGTCGAGTACGTCCACCGGCACACGTTCGCCACCCGCACCGAGGCCCTGCTGCGGATCGCGACCTGGATCACCGGCTTCTACAACACGCACCGACTACACAGCGTGTGTGGATATCAGAGTCCGACCGACTACGAGCACGACCATCGAGCCAACTCCGCCTTGGAGCTGGCCGCTTAGAAGATCTCCACAGTTCGAGGGGATTGACAATGTCGGGCCTGTGGTCCGGCCAGCCGAACACCGTCAAGCTTGACGAGCTGGACGTCATCTGCGCCGTGCTCGGCTGCGGCGTCGAGGAACTGCTCCTGCCCGAGCCGGAGCAGGTGCCGGCCCCGGCGCCAGCGGCGGACTCGCAGGCCACCGCGGTGGGCCAACCCCGCGCCGTCGCCCCGCGTCCTCGCACGGGCAGGTCCTTGCCCCCTCGATGAACTGCGTGCACTGCGGCAAGCCGCTGCCCGAAGGATCGCGGCGAGACCGGGCCTACTGCAACCGCAATTGCAGTGCCCTGGCCTCCTACCACCGGCGCAAGGCAGGCATCCCGCCCCCGCCCCGCTGGCAGCATCCCGCCCTGAACTCGGACAACCCCGCGCTCCGGTCTGCCGCGGCCCACACCAAGCAGCTCGGCGAGGCCAACGGATGGTCACCGTCGCTCGTCCGGTGCGCGATGGACGGCCTGACGGCGGTGCTGGAGGACCGCCCGCCCGGCAAGCCCGTGAAGCTCACCGAAGTCCGTACGCGAATACCGCGACACGCTTCCAGCCATCGGGTCGCCGAGGTCCTCGCCGACCTGCACCTTCTGGAAGACGACAGCTCCTTGGCGATCCGCTCCTGGATCGAGGCCCGCGCTGGCGAACTGCCCGCCGGCTTCGCCAGCGACGTCCGCGCGTGGCTACTGGTCCTCCTCGACGGTGACGTCCGCGCCAAGCCCCGGTCCCACACCTGCCTCTACGTCTACTTCGGCTGCGTCCGGCCCCTGCTGGAGAACTGGGCAGCTACCCGTGGGCACCTGCGCGAGATCACCGTCGCCGACGTCACGGCCGCGCTGTCACCCCTGCGCGGATGGCAGCGTCGCAACGCCATCGCCGCACTTCGCTCACTGTTCCGCTTCGCCAAGAAGCGCGGCCTGATCTTCGCCAACCCCACCACCCGGCTCAAGACCGAAGACATCCCGCGCAGCCTGCTGCCGATGACCGACACCGAGGTCCTCGCCGTCCAGCAGATCGCCGTCACCCCGGCGCAACAGCTGATCGTCGCCCTGGCCGCCGTCCACGCCGCCCGCGCCACGGCCATCCGACGCCTCACCCTGGACGACCTCGACCTGCCCAACCGCCGGATCACCATCGCCGGACACGCCCAACGACTCGGCGAACTGCCCCACCAGACCCTGCTGGCCTGGCTCGCCCAGCGTCGCACCACCTGGCCAAAGACCTCTAACCGGCACGTGCTGATCAACGCGAAGACCGCCCTGGGAACCGGGCCCGTCAGTGCCGAATACCTCAAGCGGCACCTGCTGCACCAGGGCGTCTACCTCGAACGCATCCGCGGCGACCGGGTACTGCACGAGGCGCTGACCGTCGGCGCCGACCCGCTGCACCTCGCCATGGTCTTCAACCTGTCCCACACCGCCGCGAGCCGCTACGCGGCCATCGCCCAGAGCCTGCTCGACGGCGAGATAGAGCAGGCTACCGACAGCGAATGGCGGTCACGTCTCCCTGGTCTCTGACTCAGTCGCAGCCATTCGGAGAATGGGAACGCCTTCGAGCTCGGAAGCACTGATGCCTAGCTCGCTTCGGAGATCTCGCCGCAGAGCGATGAGCAGCCCGTCCACGCTCGCGCTTCCTTCGCGAGCCAGAGAGTCTCGCACCGAAGCTGCGAGCTTGATGTGCTCAGGAGTCCCCAGCAAGAGGACGTCAGCCATGGCCTGTTCAAAGGCATAAGCGCGATCAGGAGACAACTCGCGATGGGCGCAGTTGGTAAGCGTGCGGTATGCGCTGAGCAGGTAGTCGAGGCGCTGTTGGCGACGCAACTGTGCTCGCGCCTCAACGCGTGCCGTGAGAAAGGCCAGTACGCCGCTGACCAAGACAGTGACAACTGGCACGACAATCTTCTCAAGAATGTCCACACCTAGAGTTTTGCACTGCCACTCACCGCGAGGTGGCCGGTCGGCAGAATACGCGGCACCTGAACATGCAACCTCACCAGTCCCTCGTATCCTGCCCATACAGCGGCGACGAACCCACCGCACTTTCGAGCCTGCCTGCCGCAGAGACCGTAGGTTTCCGATGAACGTCCCTCAGTCAAGCTGAACCCACGGCCGTCGTGCCGGTAAGAACCGTGTCACCAGCCGCAAACGAGCGGTCAGGGCTTCGTGACCGCGGCTTTCTTCGGTTGGCGAGGCACGGTCCTGGCCTTGTCAAGGTGCCCGTATACCGTCGACCTCGGAACCCCGAACAGGTCGGCGATCTGCTGAACGGTCTTCTCCCGGGCGTCGTAGAGCTGCTGGGCGAGTTCGGCCTGGTCCGGGGTGAGTTTGGGGCGGCGTCCCCCGACCCGGCCGCGAGCCCGCGCGGAAGCGAGCCCGTCGTTGGTGTTCGCCACGATCAGCTCGCGCTGGAGGTCGGCCAGCACGCTGAGCATCCCGAACATTGCACGCCCCTCCATCGTGGACGTATCGACGCCCTGCTCGATGACGTGCAGTCCGATGTCGCGTTCACGTAGGTCGGCGCCGAGGGTCACCAGGTGGAGCACCGAGCGGGAAAGGCGGTCCAGCCGGGTGACCTTCAGGGTGTCGCCTTCGCGCAGCAGTTGCATGACGAGGTCGAGCTGAGGACGGGATGCCTTCGCGCCGCTCGCGGTGTCGACGTGGATGTTGTTGCGGTCGACTCCGGCCCGCAGCAGGCGTCGATCTGGTGGTCGGGGTTCTGGTCGGCGGTCGAGATCCGGGCGTAGCCGATGAGCATGTGTCGGAATCTATCGGCCGGACCGTTCACCGACGTTGATTTCCGACTCGGGTTTTCGGCAAGGCCCACCTGCGGGGTCGCCATCATGGGTTCAAGTGTCGGCAGACGGCCGTTTCTCGACACCCGAGCGAGGTCTGGCGAGCGCCAACCATGCGCGGCTGCCTCCCCTCGGTGCCTCGGTGATCGCGGTGCTGATCCCGATCAGCAGGTGGGACTGCCCGTGCCGCTGTCACCGATCGGCACCAGCGGCCGGCCTTCGCGGACCCAGGTGGGGGACTTGAGGTCCGCGACGATCTCCGGGGTGATGTTTGATTACATCCGTCCCCGGCGGATTCGAGTGGCCTCTGCGAGGTACTGTTCCGCTTCTTCCTCGCGCCCCAGTTCGGTGAGGCGGTTGGAGAGGTTGGCAAGGCAGTCGAGCAGGTCCGGGCGGTAGCGTTCGGGAAAGGCCGCGTGGAGTTCGCGAAGGTAGCCGACGGCCTCTTTTGCGTGGGGAAGCGCTTCGTGAGGGCGGCGGGCTTCGGCGAGGCGGGTGGCAAGGTTGTTCAGAGCAATCCCGAGATCACCGCGGAAGCCGGGATTGGTCTTGGCCAGGTGCCTGCTGAGAGTCACGGCGGCCTGGGACGCTTGCATGGCGTCAGCGGCTCGTCCGGCTGCCGCACGGTAGACGCCCAGGTTGTTCAAGGCAGTCGACAAGTCTTTGAGTATGCCCGGGTTGGTCTGGGCCAGAGACTGGTAGAGCGCGACGGCTTCTTCGGCGGCCGACGCGGCCTGCGGGGCCCGTTGAACCTCCCATTCACGCTTGGCGAGGTTGCTCAGGGCCGTGGCAAGGTCTGTCGCATAGCGTCCGGGATATGCCTGTGCCAGCGCCCGGTAGATGCCGGCAGCCTCGGTGCTCGCTTCGCGCGCCGGCGCGCGTTGACCTAAGGCGGCCAGGGCCTCACCGAGATTGTTCAAGGCTGCGGCCAGTTCCGCCTCCTCGGCATCACGCGTGTGCCGATCGTGTGCGGTGTTCACCCGGACCCGCCTCAGGCTGGCGGCTTCCTGGCCGTATTCGACGGCGTCCTCGTGACGGCCGAGCTCCTTGCACCGTACCGCGAGGTTGTTCAACGCCGCGGCCAGCTCTCCCCCGTACCGGGCCGGGTCTACGGCGAACAGCTCTCGGCGTAGTGTGACGGCTTCGTCCGTGACCGTCAGAGCCTCGTCCAGGCGGCCCACCACCGCCAGGCGGTTACCGAAGTTGTTCAGGGCCGAGGCCAGGCTTTCCCGGTAACGGCTGTCGCGCTGTGCCACCCGGCGGTATGAGTCGACAGCCTCCTGCGTCAGCTCCAGGGCTTCTTCGTGCCGGCCGAGCACGAAGAGATAGACCCCGAGATTGCTCAGGGCCGTTGCCAGTCCTCCCTCGTAGCGGGAGGCGTCGGCTGCCGACAGCCTCCGGCGGATCTCCACGACGTCCCGGGTCGGGCCTATCGCCTCCTCTGGCTGTCCATCGCGGTACCACTGCTGGCCCACCTCGCTCAGCTGCGACGCGACATCGGCCAGGTACGTGAAGTCGGCCGGAGTACCAGCCGTCTCCAACCGGCGTCGCACAGGATCGGGCAGCCCTGTCCAAGGCATTGATGTCAGCTCCATTCCATCGATCTGATCCGACTCGGCCGTCCGACCGGACCACCGCGCGTGGGGAACCCGACGAGCTCCCTGGCAAACGGACGAGTACCTGCTGGGAAACACCAGACCGCAAGGATGAGCGGGCATCAGCGCCGCCACCTGCCGCAAGCGAAGAAGGAGACTCGTAAACGCCGCCGATCCAGCCTCTGCGAGGATCTCCGTTCCCACCCGCACCACCTGGTCGAACGCGCCCTCAAGCAGCGCATCGACGGCGCGCTGAAAGCAGTACTCCTCATACTGTGGGTCCCGGTCGGGCTCCGCTAACAAACACTCCCCCACTCGCTGATCACCAACGGTCAGGACTCGCCATCGCCTGACGCAGCCCCGTGATCAGTACGGCTCTCACCCGAACAGGGTTCACATCGGCCCGCACTCGGCTCCTGACAAGGATGCTTCACACCTCCTGAGCAACGCCGAGATCTCAGTGGACGTTAAGTCCGATCTTCCCTGGTTCGTGGTCGCTCGATCGTGGTACTGATGGCTGCGCGGGCCATGTAATGGGCATGTCCATGTT
>NZ_JBHUYJ010000200.1:0-5638 GCF_042668715.1 Streptomyces sp. NPDC057271 | reverse complement strand
CCCTCAAGGGCGAGTTCGCCGAGGCCAAGTGGTCCGCCGCGACCACCGAGGACGGCAAGGTCCTGGGGCTCGGCACGGACGTCGGCCCCGAGGCCATGTGCTACCGCACGGACCTGTTCAAGCAGGCCGGACTCCCCACGGACCGCGCCGAGCTGGCACAGAAGTGGGCCACCTGGGACGGCTATCTGGAGCTCGGCAGGCAGTACAAGGCCAAGGCCCCGGCCAAGAGCGCCTGGGTGGACAGCGTCGGCAGCCTGTACGCGGTCATGATCGGCCAGGAGAAGGAGCGGTACTACGACGCCTCCGGGAAGCTCGTCTACGCCGACAGCCCCGCCGTGAAGAACGCGTGGGACGCCTCGACGAAGGCCGCGCAGGACGGTCTCAGCGCCAAGCTCGACCAGTGGTCGCCGCAGTGGAACCAGGCGTTCTCGACCGGTTCCTTCGCGACGCTTCCCTGCCCGGCGTGGATGCTGGGTTACATCAAGGGCCAGGCCGGTGACGCCGGCAAGGGCAAGTGGGACATCGCCAAGCTGCCCGGCGGCGCCGGGAACTGGGGCGGTTCGTATCTCTCCGTACCGCGTGCGGCGAAGCACAAGAAGGAGGCGTACGAGCTGATCAAGTGGCTCACCGCCCCCGAGCAGCAGGCCACGCTCTTCACCAGGCAGGGGAACTTCCCCTCCTCGACCGGCGCCATAGCCAAGGTCGCGACGGCGACGGACCCGTACTTCTCGGGTGCGCCGATCGGTCAGATCTTCGGCGACGCGGCCAAGGCCGCGCCCGTGCAGGTGCTCGGGGTCCACGACAAGAACGTCGCCGACCAGATCACCAACGCGCTGAGCGAGGTGGAGCGCAAGGGCACCTCGCCCGACAAGGCGTGGTCCAACGCCCGGAAGGGCGTCGAGAACGCGGTCGGCTGACGCCGGCGGGGGGGTGGGGCCCGGGACGCCCGAGGCCCCACACCGCCGACCGGCACACCCGCTGGCCCACTGCCCCGCCGACCGGCCCGTCCGCCGACCCGCCGACCAGGTGACCCGCTGACCCCCTGACCCGCTGACCAGCCCGTCCGCCGACTCGCCGACCCGCCGACCATCCCGTCCGCCGGAGATGCCGACGCAGCGCGGCGAACCGCACCCGTTCATCCGACTCGAAGGGCCGCACCGTGACCCTGACCGCCTCCGGGCCGACGAAGGCGCCCGTACCGCCGTCGTCGGCCCGGTCCTCCGGACCGGCCCGCCGTCGCAGCCGGGCCGCCCTCGTTCCGTACGCCTATCTCGCCCCGTTCTTCACCCTGTTCGCGGCGTTCGGTCTCTTCCCGCTGCTCTACACCGCCTTCGTCTCGCTCTACCGCGTCGAGCTGCAGACTCCCGGCGAGATGGAGTGGCGCGGATTCGGCAACTACACGGCGCTGCTGACCGACGAATTCTTCTGGACCGCGCTGCGCAACACCTTCACGATCGGTGTGCTGTCCACCGTGCCGCAGCTCGCGATGGCGCTCGGCCTCGCCCATCTGCTCAACTACCGGCTGCGCGGCCGGACGTTCTTCCGTACGGCGATGCTGCTGCCGTACGCGACCTCCGTCGCCGCCGCCACCCTTGTCTTCGCCCAGCTCTTCGGGCATGACTACGGACTCGTCAACTACGCGCTCTCACTGGTCGGTTTCGGCCCGGTCGACTGGCAGAACGGCACACTCGCCTCGCAGATCGCCGTCTCCTCGATCGTGGTCTGGCGCTGGACGGGCTACAACGCGCTGATCTACCTGGCCGGTATGCAGTCGATTCCCGCCGAGCTGTACGAGGCGGCGGAGGTGGACGGGGCGTCCCGCTGGCGGCAGTTCTTCCACGTGACCCTGCCCGGCCTGCGTCCCACGATCGTGTTCACCACCGTCGTCTCCACGATCGGCGCGACCCAGCTCTTCGGTGAGCCGCTGCTCTTCGAGGGGTCCATCTCGGGCGGCATCTCCCACCAGTACCAGACGCTCGGCCTCTATCTGTACGAACAGGGCTGGGGCTTCTTCCACCTCGGACGCGCCGCCGCCATCGCCTGGCTGATGTTCCTGCTGATCCTCCTCCTGGTCGGGGTCAACGCCCTGATCGTGCGCCGCCGTTCACGGAAGGAGAGCCGGGCATGACCACGCGTGTCACCGGCCGTACGGGCCGCGGAGGCCGGATCACGTACACGATCCTGGTCCTCGCCGTCCTCGTCTCCGCCTTCCCGTTCTACTGGACGATCGTCGCCGCCAGCCGTTCCAACGCCGATCTGGCGCAGGTGCCGCCGACGCTGCTGCCCGGCCCGAACCTCTTCCGCAACTTCGAGGCGGTGATGGAGGAGGCGGACATCGGCAAGGCCCTCCTCAACTCCCTCGTCGTCTCCGGCTCCATCACCGTCGGCACGGTGCTCTGCTGCACACTGGCCGGGTTCGCATTCGCCAAACTGCGCTTCCGCGGCCGGGGCGCGCTGCTCGCGATCACCGTCGGCACGATGATGATCCCGCCGCAGCTGGGGGTGATCCCGCTCTTCATGCTGATCGCCGAACTGGGGTGGGTGAACCAGCTGCAGTCGGTCATCCTGCCGGGACTCGTCTCGGCCTTCGGGGTGTTCTTCATGCGCCAGTTCCTGGTCCAGGCCCTGCCCGACGAGCTGATCGAGGCGGCCCGGGTCGACGGAGCCTCCTCGGCTCGGATCTTCTGGTCGATCGTGGTGCCCGTGGCCCGGCCCGGGATGGCGGTGCTCGGGCTGCTCACCTTCATGGCGGCGTGGAACGACTTCTTCTGGCCGATCATCGCGCTCTCCTCGCAGGAGCCGACCGTGCAGGTCGCGCTCCGCCAGCTCGGCGGCGGGTACGTCCACGACCAGTCCGTGATCATGACAGGCACCCTGCTGGGCACGCTGCCCGTGCTGCTCGTCTTCGGCCTGCTGGGCCGGCAGATCGTGGGCGGCATCATGCAGGGCGCCGTGAAGGGCTGAAGGCCGAAGCGCTCCTCCGCTCCGGCTCACCCGCTCCGGCTCACCCGCTCGGCTCGATCCTGCTCGCTCGTACCTGCCGGGCTCGTACCTGCTCGCTCGTACCTGCCTGGCTCGCACCTGCCTGGCTCGCCCTCCCGGCCCTCCGCCCCACACGGGCTCCGCAGACCGACTCGGGCAGCCCTCTCCTTCTCTCCCTCTCACAGGAGGTCTCCGTCCATGAACGCTCTCTTCCCCGACGGCTTCCGCTGGGGCGCGGCGACCGCCGCCTACCAGATCGAGGGCGCCGCCGCCGAGGACGGCCGCACCCCGTCCATCTGGGACACCTTCAGCCGTACGCCGGGCAAGGTACGCAACGGCGACACCGGTGACATCGCCGCCGACCACTACCACCGGATGCGCCAGGACGTGGCCCTGATGAAGGAGCTGGGCCTCACGGACTACCGCTTCTCCCTCTCCTGGTCCCGGATCCAGCCGACCGGACGCGGCCCCGCCGTCCAGAAGGGCCTCGACTTCTACCGCGGGCTGGCCGACGAACTGCTCGACGCGGGGATCCGGCCGGTCGCCACGCTCTATCACTGGGATCTGCCCCAGGAACTCGAGGACGCCGGAGGCTGGCCGGAGCGGACGACGGCGGAACGGTTCGCCGAGTACGCGGGGCTCGCCGCCGAGGCGCTGGGCGACCGGGTCGCCACCTGGACGACCCTCAACGAACCCTGGTGCTCCGCCTTCCTCGGCTACGGATCCGGTGTGCACGCGCCGGGCCTCACCGACGACGAGGCCGCCCTGCGCGCCGCCCACCACCTCAATCTGGCCCACGGCCTCGCCGTCGGCGTCCTGCGCGCGGCCGTCCCCGCCTCGGCGGAGCTGTCACTGACCCTCAACCTCCACGCGATCAGGCCGCTGTCCGACGCGCCCGAGGACCGGGACGCGGCCCGCCGCATCGACGCCGTCGGCAACCGGATCTTCCTCGACCCGGTCTTCCACGGCCGCCTCCCCGCCGATCTGGTCGAGGACACCGCGGAGATCACGGACTGGTCCTTCGTCCGGGACGGCGATCTGGAGGCGATCTCCACGCCGATCGACTCGCTCGGGATCAACTACTACTCCCCCTCCGTCGTCGGCGCCGGCGTCTCGGAGTCCCCCTCCCCGTGGCCGGGCGCGCCGGAGCGGGTGCGGTTCGTTCCCGCGCCGGGACCGCGCACCGCGATGGACTGGCCGGTGGACGCGGACGGCCTGTACGAGCTGCTCGTCCGGCTCCGTGACGAGCTGCCGGAGGTGCCCCTGTTGATCACCGAGAACGGCGCCGCGTACGACGACTACGCCGACCCCGAGGGCGAGGTCCACGACCCGGAGCGGGTGGCGTACCTCGACGCCCATCTCGCGGCCGCGCACCGCGCGATCACCGACGGTGCGGACGTGCGGGGGTACTTCCTCTGGTCGCTGCTCGACAACTTCGAGTGGGCGTACGGCTACGGCAAGCGGTTCGGGATGGTCCACGTGGACTTCGCGAGCCAGCGCCGTACGCCCAAGGACAGCGCGCGCTGGTACACGGAGGTGATCAGGCGCGGCGGCCTGGCCCGCTGAGCCGGGCCTTGCGCCGGGCCTCCCGCCGTGCCTTCCTCGCCAGGGGCAGGTAGCGCAGCCGCTCGGGGAGTACGGGCACCACTGCCCGTACGACCCGGGTGAAGCGGCGCAGTCGCCGCTCCTGGTCGTCGGTCCACTCCAGGCCGAGGGCCTCGCGGGCGTCCGGCGGCATCAGGCCGACGGTGACGAAGGAGCGGAACCGGGTGTACCGGGGCATGATCACCGGCCAGAAGGCCCTGAGCAGCAGCCGCAGCGGGAGGGGGCCGCGGTCGGGCGGCGGGATCTTCTGGTCGGTGGCGACCAGCTCGCGTACGACGGGGGTGGCCTCCACCTCGTCGGCGAGCATCGCGCGGTAGTACGGCCAGAACTCCTCGATCGTCGGGGGCATGTCCCGTTCGTGGATGCCGAGGATGCGGCCGACCTGGAGCCACTCGGCATAGAGCTGCCGTTCCTGCGCCTCGGTGAGCGGACGGGCGAGATAGCGCCGACCGTAGTGGAACACCGGGAAGCCGGTGGCGTGCACCCAGGCGTAGGTGGCGGGGGTGAGCGCGTGGTAGGGGCGGCCGCGGGTGTCGGTGCCCTGGATGGCCCGGTGGAGCCGCCGGACCCGGCGCCCCTCCTCGATCGCCGCCTCGCCTCCGTACACCCAGAGCTGCAGGGAGCGCAGCGAGCGCTCCCCCCGGCCCCAGGGGTCGGTGCGGAAGACGGAGTACTGGTCCACGCCGGCGCCGACGGCGGGGTGGGCGACCTGCAGGGTGAACGCGGCGGGCAGCATCAGAAGCCCCCGGATGTCCCCCGCAATGCCCCAGAGGACCCCGCCGACAGGCGGCGGCGCGGGAGGCCCGGCCGTGTCGGGGGCAGCCCGGCGGTCGGTGCCGGTCATCCCGGTCACCGTCTCGGCGGCCTTGCCGGCGTCCTTCGCTCCGGTCACGTGCGCACTCTCCTCACGTTCTCAGCCTGCCTCGGTCGGGTCGCTGCGGCAAAGCCCGACGAGTTCGGGGCCGGGGGGGGGAAGAAAGACAAAGAGAGGAAGAGCACGAAGAGGTTGGGTGGGGGGGGGTAAGGGGGGAAGGGGGGAGGGCGAAGGGAG
>NZ_JBHUYJ010000199.1:0-5690 GCF_042668715.1 Streptomyces sp. NPDC057271 | reverse complement strand
CGCGCTGGTCCTGGCGGACGCGGTCGTGGAGAAGTTCGGCGGCGACAGCGTGCCGGAGACCCGCCGTAACGTGCGGTCCTACCTCGACAACCTCCAGATCCGGTGACGGGCGGCCCGCTGGTCGTCCTCGTCGGTCCGATGGGGTCCGGCAAGTCCACGGTGGGCGCCCTGCTCGCCGAGCGGCTCGGCGTCCCCTACCGGGACACCGACGCGGACATCGTCGCGGCGCAGGGCCGGGAGATCTCGGACATCTTCGTCGACGAGGGCGAGCCGTACTTCCGTGAGCTGGAGCGGCAGGCGGTCGCCACCGCCGTCGCCGAGCACGCGGGAGTGCTCGCCCTCGGCGGCGGCGCCGTCCTCGACGAGGACACCCGCACCCTCCTGGCCGGCCTTCCCGTCGCCTACCTGTCGATGGACGTGGAGGAAGCCGTACGGCGCGTGGGCCTCGGCGCCGCCCGCCCGCTGCTCGCCGTCAACCCGCGCCGCCAGTGGCGCGAGCTGATGGAGGCCAGGCGCCCCCTGTACACCGAAGTCGCGCGGGTCGTCGTGGCCACCGACGACCGCACACCCGAAGAGGTCGCCCAGGCGGTCCTCGACGCTCTGGAGTTGAAGGACGTATGACAGACCAGGTGACGCGGATCCACGTCGGCGCGAGCGCCGGACACGACGCGTACGAGGTGCTGGTCGGGCGGCAGCTGCTGGGTGAGCTGGGCTCCCTGATCGGGACGAAGGCGAAGCGGGTCGCGGTGATCCACCCCGAGGCGCTCGCCGGGACCGGCGAGGCGCTGCGCGAGGACCTGGCCGCGCAGGGCTACGAGGCGATCGCCATTCAGGTGCCGAACGCCGAGGAGGCCAAGACGGCCGAGGTGGCCGCGTACTGCTGGAAGGCTCTGGGCCAGTCCAACTTCACCCGGACCGACGTCGTCGTCGGTGTCGGCGGGGGAGCCACCACCGACCTCGCCGGCTTCGTCGCCGCGACCTGGCTGCGCGGCGTCCGCTGGGTCGCGGTGCCGACCACGGTGCTCGCGATGGTGGACGCGGCCGTCGGCGGGAAGACCGGCATCAACACCGCCGAGGGCAAGAACCTCGTGGGCGCCTTCCACCCGCCGGCCGGGGTCCTCTGCGACCTGGCCGCGCTGGAGTCGCTGCCGGTCAACGACTACGTCAGCGGCCTCGCCGAGATCATCAAGGCCGGTTTCATCGCCGACCCGGTGATCCTCGACCTGGTCGAGGCCGACCCGCAGGCCGCCCGTACCCCCGCCGGCCCGCACACCGCCGAGCTGATCGTGCGCTCGATCGAGGTCAAGGCCGAGGTCGTCTCCGGTGACCTGAAGGAGTCGGGCCGCCGGGAGATCCTCAACTACGGCCACACCCTGGCCCACGCGATCGAGAAGAACGAGCGCTACAAGTGGCGTCACGGCGCCGCCGTCTCGGTCGGCATGGTGTTCGCCGCCGAGCTGGGACGTCTGGCCGGGCGTCTGGACGACGCGACCGCCGACCGGCACCGCACCGTCCTGGAGTCCGTCGGCCTGCCGCTCACCTACCGCGGCGACCAGTGGCCCAAGCTCCTGGAGACGATGAAGGTCGACAAGAAGTCCCGGGGCGACCTGCTCCGGTTCATCGTCCTCGACGGCCTGGCCAAGCCCACCGTCCTCGAAGGCCCCGACCCGGCCGTCCTCGTCGCCGCCTACGGCGAGGTGTCCTCGTGAGCGACCCCCGGCACGTCCTCGTCCTGAACGGCCCGAACCTCGGCCGGCTGGGCTCCCGCGAACCCGACATCTACGGCGCCACGTCGTACAAGGGCCTGGTGGAGTCGTGCAGGGCGCTCGGCGAGCAGCTCGGCTTCGAGGTGGAGGTCCGGGAGACCAACGACGAGGGCGAGATGATCCGCTGGCTCCACGACGCGGCGGACCGTTCGATCCCGGTCGTCCTCAACCCGGGCGCGTTCACGCACTATTCGTACGGGATGCGCGACGCGGCCGCCCAGCGGACCGCGCCGCTGATCGAGGTGCACATCTCGAACCCGTACACCCGGGAGGAGTTCCGGCACACGTCGGTCGTCGCCGCGGTGGCGACCGGGACCGTCGCCGGGTTCGGCATCGGCTCCTACCGGCTGGCCCTGCGGGCGCTGGCCGAGGAGTTGGCCGACTGATGGCACCCGCCCGGCCGGAATGGCAGGCAGGGCACCCTTGACCGCCCCCGGCCGTTCCCCCTGTGGGGGCCGGGGGCGGTAACGTACCCGGAAGTATCGGCCGTACGAGACGGAGTGGCACCGGATGCAGCACGCAGTGGGGGCTCCGTTGCCGCCCGACCCCTCGGTGTGGACGCCCGGCGGGGGCCGACCCCCCGTGCCGCCCGTGCCGCAGAGCGGTCACCCGGCATCGCCCCCACAGCAGCAGCATCCCCACCCTCAGCCTCCCGCCCGGCCGCACGCCGCACCGCCCGGACCCCCGCCGGGTCCCCCCGCCGGACCGCCGATACCGCCGCCGGTTCCGCAGGCCCCCGGCTCGGCCGCCCCGTACTCGCCGCCGCAGGCCCCCGGCTGGGGCGGAGGCGCACCGGCGCACCCCGGCCGGCCGGGTTCCGCGCCGCGTGACGTCACCGGACACGTGACCCTGCCGCCCGTCCCCGTGCCCGCCGTGCCGCCCGCCGAGCCCGGCACCGGAACGGCGACCCTCGCCGTGCTGCTGATCGGCCCCGCGGGCGCCGGCAAGACGACCGTGGCCCGTCACTGGGCACAGAGCCGGCGCGTGTCCACCGCGCACATCAGCCTCGACGACGTGCGCGAATGGGTCTGCTCCGGTTTCGCCGACCCGCAGTCCGGGTGGAACGAGCACTCCGAGGCCCAGTACCGCCTCGCCCGGCGCACGTGCGGCTTCGCGGCTCGGAACTTCCTGGCCAACGGCATCTCCTGCATCCTCGACGACGCCGTGTTCCCTGACCGGCCCGTCGTCGGCCTGGGCGGCTGGAAGCGGCACGTCGGCCCCGGGCTGCTTCCGGTCGTGCTGCTGCCCGGTCTGGAGATCGTCCTGGAGCGGAACGCCGAGCGCAGCGGCAACCGGCGACTGTCGGACGAGGAGGTCGCGTCCATACACGGCCGGATGGCCGGCTGGTACGGCTCCGGCCTGCCGATCATCGACAACTCCACGTACGACGTCGAGACCACCGCCCGTGTCCTCGACGAGGTCCTGGCCCGTTCCATCGCGAGCCCGCCCGCCTGGTGACGGCCCGCGGCGGCGGCCGATGGCCCGGTCGGCCGCGCTGAGCGGGCCGGGACGCCCGGCTCCTCGTAGGCTCGGAGCATGTCAGAGGTGTATGCGGACCGCCGTGCGCGGCTGCGCGACCGGTGCGCGGCAGCGGGCAGCCCGGCGGTCCTGGTCTCCCGCCCCGCCAACGTCCGCTATCTCGCGGGCGGTTCGCCCCCCGGCGCCGTACTCCTGCTCGGCCCGGACGAGGACGTGCTGCTCCGCCCGACCGCGCCGGGTGCCGATCCGGCCGACGGGCGGCTCGACGAGCTGCTCTGCCAGACCGTGCTGCCCGCCGCCGGCGGGGATCCGGCGGTCGCGGCCGTCGGCATCGCGGCCAAGGCGCACGCGGAGGCCCTGGCCGTCGAGGAGCACCACCTGACCGTGGCCCGTCACCGCGCGATGGGCTCGGTCGCGCCGCAGCTCCGGCTCGCCGACCTCGGTGGAGCCGTCGAGCAGTTGAGGATCGTGAAGGACGAGGACGAGATCGCCTGTCTGCGGATCGCCGCCGAGATCGCCGACCAGGCGCTGGGGGAGCTCCTCGAATCCATCCTCGTGGGGCGGACCGAGCGGCATCTCGCCCTGGAGCTGGAGCGCCGGCTCGTCGACCACGGCGCGGACGGCGCCGCCTTCCCGACCTCGGTGGGCACCGGCCCGAACTCCGGGCGAGGCGGCCACAAACCCTCCGACCGCCGGGTCGAGGAGGGAGATTTCCTCTCCGTCTGCCTCGGCGCCAACTACCGCGGCTACCGTTGCGAGATCGGCCGTACCTTCGTCATCGGCACCACCCCCGCGGACTGGCAGATCGAGCTGTACGACCTCGTCTTCGCCGCTCAGCGGGCCGGGCGGGAGTCCCTCGCCCCCGGTACCGAGTTCCGCGACGTGGACCGCGCGGCGCGCCAGATCCTGGACGCGGCGGGGCACGGTGAGGCCGTTCCGCCGGTCACCGGGCATGGTGTCGGGCTCGAAATCGACGAGGACCCGCAGCTCGCACCCGCGGCCATGGGTAAACTGGACGCTTGTGTGCCGGTCACCGTCGAACCGGGGGTCCACCTCCCGGGCCGGGGCGGGGTCCGGATCGATGACACGCTCGTCGTGCGCCAGGAGGCGGACGGCGGACCCGAGCTACTCACCATTACGACCAAGGAGCTGCTCGCGCTGTAGGGCGCGTACGCCTCCCTGGTCCACGTCAGTCCAGGAGATTCCGCAACCGTGGCTTCCACGAACGACCTCAAGAACGGCATGGTGCTCAAGCTCGAAGGCGGCCAGCTCTGGTCCGTCGTCGAGTTCCAGCACGTCAAGCCCGGCAAGGGCCCGGCCTTCGTGCGCACCAAGCTCAAGAACGTGCTGTCCGGCAAGGTCGTCGACAAGACCTTCAACGCGGGCGTGAAGGTCGACACGGCCACCATCGACCGCCGCGACATGCAGTTCTCCTACATGGACGGCGACTACTTCGTCTTCATGGACATGGAGACCTACGACCAGCTGCACGTCGACCGCAAGGCCGTCGGTGACGCCGCCAACTTCCTGATCGAGGGCTTCACCGCCTCGGTCGCCCAGCACGAGGGCTCGGTGCTCTACGTCGAGCTCCCCGCCGCCGTCGTGCTGACCATCCAGCACACGGACCCGGGCGTCCAGGGTGACCGCTCCACCGGTGGCACCAAGCCCGCCACGCTGGAGACCGGCCACGAGATCCAGGTCCCCCTCTTCATCACCACCGGTGAGAAGATCAAGGTCGACACCCGCAGCAGCGACTACCTCGGCCGGGTGAACGACTAACCGTGGCTGCCCGCAGCAAGGCCCGTAAGCGCGCCTTCCAGATCCTCTTCGAGGCCGACCAGCGCGGTGCGTCCGTGCAGCAGGTCCTCGCGGACTGGGTTCGGCACGCACGGTCCGACGACCGTCAGCCGCCGGTCAACGAGTTCACGATGGTGCTGGTCGAGGGGTACGCGGACCACGCGAACCGGATCGACGAGCTCATCGCCACCTATGCGGTGGACTGGGACCTGGACCGGATGCCGGTCGCCGACCGGAACATCGTGCGCCTCGGCGCGTACGAGCTGATCTGGCTGGACGAGACCCCGGACGCCGTGGCGATCGACGAGGCGGTGCAGCTCGCCAAGGAGTTCTCCACGGACGAGTCGCCGACCTTCGTCAACGGCCTTCTGGCCCGCTTCAAGGACCTGAAGCCGCGCCTGCGCCGGGACGCCTGAGAGGCGGCCTCCGGCAGTCGAAGGGGCCCGCAGCACATCGTGCTGCGGGCCCCTTCGACGTATCCCGGGTCCCCTCCGTCCGGCGCGGGGACGTCCCGAACCCCCGCCGGGTACGGAGAAGCCGCCGGGGCGCGGACGGCCCTCAAAGGCCCCACCGTCCAGGGGAAGAAATCTTTCTTTATTTTTTCCCGGGGGGGACGCGGGGTGTGAGGCTCCGTATAAAGGATCCCAA
>NZ_JBHUYJ010000198.1:0-5723 GCF_042668715.1 Streptomyces sp. NPDC057271 | reverse complement strand
GTGGGGCCGGTGAAGGTGCCCAGGTGAAGGCGGTCGAGTTCGCGGCGGATCCGCGGCCAGGTGTCGCCGGTGGTGGTCTCCGCGATGCGGATGAGGGAGAGAGCCCAGGTGATCGTGCAGCTCGCGGTCTCGATCGTGCTCGGGGCGGGGAACCTGCTGGAGGCTGAACAGCTTCAGGCCCACCATCAGGGCCTGTTCGGGACAGGCGTCTCCGATTCGACGATGCGCCGCACGCTTGCGGCGCTCGACGAGACGGTGCTCGCAAAGATCGCGAAGGTACGGGCCGGGATACGTCGGCATGTGTGGACCCACCTCGCCTTGCGACCGGGAGGTTTCCCCTGGCTGACCGTGGCGGGCAAGCGCCTGCACCACTGGATCGTGATCGACATGGACGCCACGATCATCACCGCCGCCTCCAAGAAGCAGGGCGCCGCCGCGACCTGGAAGAAGACCTTCGGGTTCCACCCACTGGCCGCGTGGTGCGCGAACACCTCCGAGTGCCTGGCGATGCTGCTGCGGCCGGGCAACGCCGGCTCCAACACCACGGCGGACCACATCACCGTGCTGACCGACGCGCTCGCCCAGGTCCCCGGCGCCTCCACCGCGAAACTCCTCCTCCGCGTCGACGGCGCCGGTGCCACCCACGGCCTGCACGAGCACCTGCGCGACCTGAACACACGGCGCCGAACCGTCCGCTTCACCACCGGCTGGACGATCACCGCAGAGGACGAGGCGGCCATCGCCCTGCTGCCGGAGAGGGCCTGGCAGAACTCGCTCCACCAGGACGGCAGCCTCCAGGAAGGCTACTTCGTGGCCGAGCTGACCGGGCTGAACCGCCGGGACGGCTGGATCAAGGGCATGCGGCTGATCGTCCGCCGCGTCCGCCCGTCCGGCCGGCACATCAAGGACCTGACCGCGTTCGAGAAGAAGACCGGCTGGAAGTACTCGATCACCGCCACCAACATCCGCAAGATGACCCGCATCCGAGGCTCCCACCAGATCCAAAGGCTCGACGCGCTCCACCGGCACCACGCCGTCGTCGAGGACCGGGTCCGCACGAACAAGGCCATGGGCCTGCACAACCTGCCCTCGAAGTCATGGACGATCAACGCGAGTTGAATGCTCACCGCGAACCTCGCCGCCGATCTCGACGCCTGGCTCCGCCTCCTGACCCTGAACGACGACCCGGACCTGGCCGACGCCGAGCCGGACACCATGCGGTTCCGGCTCTACCACCTGCCCGCCCGACTCTCCCGTCATGCCCGCCGCCGATGGCTCCGCATCGAGAGCACCTGGCCCTGGGCCGGCGCGTTCACCACCGTCTGGAACAGGCTCACCGCCCTGCCGACCATCACCTGACGAACCTCCCCCACCCCCGACGAGGACCAGAACGGAGGAGACCCGCACCGCCCCGGGAGGCGTGGAACCCCGGCGCAGCCGCAGCGACACGCGATGCACCCTGACCTCCCCACGGGGACAAACCAGGGTGAACCGATCACCTCACAGAGGCCCCGTCACGGCTGACGAATCGAGGCCGACGCCGTTCACCGCCGGCATTCGGCCTGCCCCGCCAGTCCCGAAAAGGTCTGGGTGCAACGACGTCCCGTGCAAGGCGATCACCCCCAACGATTCAGTGGAGGCAAACGCCACCACTGACCAGCCGAACTTCCGGCTGCGCCGGTGCTTCTTGGCAATGAACCCGCCGATCCGCATCCGCGCGTACGAGCTGATCTGGTCAAAGCGATGAGCCGAGTTCCCGAACCGGAAATACGCGGCCCACCCGCGCAGGAACGCGTTCACGTCCTCCACAATCACTTTGACCGGCCGCAACATCCTGCGCCGCTCCGTGAGTTCACGGATCCGGTCACGAGCATGCTGCACTGCCCTGTCCGAGGGCCAGCGGGCGAGGAAGGTGATCGGACGCCGCCCGCCGCGAGGCCGGGATGTGACCCACCGGTGGTGGAAGCCGAGGAAGTCCACTCCCTCTCCTCCGACCTGCAGGTGCACGATCCTGGTCTTGGCCGCCTTCGGCTCCAGTCCGAGTTCGGCCAGCAGGACCTTCAGCTGCCCAAGGGCCGCTTCGGCCTGCTCGCGGGTGGTGCACATCACCACGGCATCGTCGGCATAGCGGACCGGGACCCCGTGAAGACGCGCGTCCCATGCCCGGTCCAGCCGGTGCAGATAGACGTTCGCCATCAACGGTGAAACCACACCGCCCTGTGGGGTTCCGGTCACCGGCCGACGGACCTGCCCGTCCTCCATCACCCCGGCCCGCAACATCGCGCGCAGGAGTTTGAGGACCGACCGGTCGCAGACGCGTTCCTCGACCGCCTGCATCAACTTCTCATGCGGAATCGCCTCGAAGCAGTTGGCGATGTCCGTCTCCACCACCCAACGCCTGCCCCGCCATGCCTCATCGATCAAGACCTGGAGGGCGTCGTGCGCCCCGCGCCTGGGCCGGAACCCGAACGAGCACGGGAGCATGTCGGCCTCGAAGACCGGCTCGAGCACGATCTTCAGCGCGGCCTGCACGATCCGGTCACGGACGGAAGGAATCGACAGCGGTCTCTGCTCCACGGTTGTGCCGGGTTTCGGGATGAATACCCGGCGCGCGGGCATCGGCCGCCAGCGGCTTTCCTTGAGTTCCATGGCCAGTTCTTCAAGGAGCCGGTCGATGCCGTACTCCTCGATCTGCGTGAGAGTGATGGCGTCAATGCCTGGTGCGCCGTTGTTCCGACGCACCGCTGCCCACGCGCGCCGCAGGACGTCCCTGCGGTGGACCTTGTCCCCCAGCGCGTGGAACCGCCGTCCGGGATCGGCCTTGGCCGCCCGGTAGAGCGCATGCTGCAAGGCTCGGACCGGATCCAGCTTCAGGGATCCCGACGTGGCGGAACTAGCCATAACGGCACTCACCAAGTCCCTCCAGACAGACTGCGCATCGACGAAGCAGCGGCCCTTCCCTGGCCGGGGGTTGTGTTGTCCCCCGGCTCATCGCGGTACTACGGCCGCCTCCGACGCCCACCCGGCTCGCGTCCACTTCCCGGGGTGCACCCGGTTATAGGACGCACAGCTTCCGGCAGCAGCTGTCCGCAGGCCGCCGGACCGGGGAGGGCCTCCCCAGTTCCCGCTGTCACCGTCGCAACGTTCCATGCCCCATACGCCGGGGAGTCCTTCACGGCTGCATCTCCAGGATCTTCGCCGCTTCCATGGCCTTCGCCCTGATTTCGGGGGCTCGGCACTCCCTGTTCCCGCCCCGAGAGGCGGGCCTCTAACGACGCCGCAGGCTTCGCTTCATGCTACGGACCGCTGCTTTGCTCCCCCTTGAAGGGCTTTCGACACTGGGCTTCGACGCCGGGCGTTTCCCCCCGACGCCGCCAGTCTGCTACCGGGCCTCCTGGCAGCTACCCGGACCGGACTCACACCGGCAGGCGACAACGAGCTTACGACCGAAGGTCACCTACAACATTGAGACCTCCAGTCTGCTGGGCGCGCGAAACGGCGAGGTTAGGCGGGGATGCCGTGTCGCTCGGCCTTCTCCGTCACCTCGTCCACGGCGACCAGGGCTTCCTCCACCCGATGCAGTCTGACCAGGTCGGTGAGTATCCAGCAGAGAAGTCGACCGCATGGCGTCCCGCGCGGCTGGCGTCTGCCGGACCGCGGAACCCGAGTGGAACTTGATCACCGGCTCTCTCCACGCCGCGGTCGCTACCGGGTCGAATCGCCTTCCCTGCGGAATGAACACCACGGTGACTCACCACGTGCACAGACACGCCGGAAGCACGCGACGCATCCGGCGCGTCATCCGTCCGACACGCCCAAGGAGCCGACATGCACACGTCCAGAGCCGAACCGCCGTCCCGTTCGGTCGACATCAGGATCCTGGCCGGTCTCGCCCGAGGCCGCTCGTACGCCCGGATCGCCCTTGATCTCCACCTGCCTCACGACGTCGTCCTCGCCCACATACCACAGCTCTGCCGTCGGATGGGCGCACGCTCGACCGCGCATGCCGTCGCCCTCGCCTACGGGCACGGATGGATGAAGGGGCTCCGTCGTGAACCACGGCAGGGTGTCGTCCTCTCCGCACGGCAGCTCACGGTCCTGGCCTGCGTGGCAAAGGGCCTGACACCTGAGCAGATCGCGCAACGTCTCGGAATCCAACTGTCTGCTGTAACCGACTGCATGGAACGGACCTGCGCCCGCTTGCGGGCAAACGACCGCCCCCACGCGATAGCGCTGGCCATCCAGCACGGTCATGTCACTGCCCCGCGATCATTCGCCGACACACAGCCGAGCCAGAGTGCCGCACAGATGACCCCGAGTTGATTTCTAGGTCGACAAGCATTGCCGCGTCCATGCCATGCTGGGGGATTGTGATCAGTCGACGACAGCCGGTCGTGCCCCCTCACTCCTCGCTGAGGCGGGCGTGTAGATCCGGTGCCTTCTCCATGCCGGATGGCGCGGGCAAGACGGCGAGCGGACGGAGAAATACACGACGTTCCCCGTGCGAGAGGCTCGGCAGGCCGAGCTTCACCGGGCGAGCCCTTGGGCCAACCCAGCACTCAGACACTCCTTGCTGCTCCGCCGTGCACCCGTAGGCACCGGTCCGCCTCAGCCGGCGACCCCAGCACGATGGCGACGACCCGTCCGGGCCCGTTCAGCAGGACGGTCTCCCGCCTGGTCGACACCCTCGCCCCCCCGGGGCGACAGCCCTCTCCGCGGTACGGGCCGCGCGGGCCCAAGCGCGTGAGCGTGTCTGGAACGTGGCCAAGAGCGCGGCCCCGGATGCTGATTTCATCGGGTCATTTGAGTGGACGTTAAGTCCGATCTTCCCTGGTTCGTGGTCGCTCGATCGTGGTACTGATGGCTGCGCGGGCCATGTAATGGGCATGTCCATGTTGAGATGCGGGGCATGGAGAGAAAGCCGTACCCCAGCGACTTATCGGACGTGCAGTGGGCGTTGATTGAGCCGATGATCACGGCCTGGAAGCAGGCGAGGGTGGCGCTGTCAGCGACCGGTGATCCCGGGGCCTGCGATCTGCGGGAGGTCGTGAACGCGATCTTCTACCAGAACCGGACGGGCTGTCAGTGGCGCTACCTGCCCCATGACCTTCCCGCCTGGTCGGCGGTGTTCTACTACTTCACGCTGTGGCGTCAGGACGGCCTTGACCAGCGGATCCAGGAACTCCTGCGCTGCCAGGTCCGGGAGAGAGCCCGGCGATTAGAGGACCCGTCCCTCGTGATCATCGACACCCAGTCCGTGCGCGCGGCCGCAGGTGTCCCGAAGACCACGACGGGGCTGGACTGAGGCGTCCCCCGGGGTGTGGACACGGGGGTTCATGCTGCGAGTGTGAGTGTACGTGCTCTCTGCTGTTGCTGTTCGAATTCGGCTGGTGAGAGGTAGTTGAGGGCGCTGTGGCGTCTCCGGGCGTTGTAGTAGGTAAGCCACTGGAAGATCTCCAGCCGCGCCTGGCGCATCGTCGGGAACAGCCGTTGGTGCGTGGTCTCCCTCTTCAGCCCCTGCCAGAAGCTCTCAGCGAGGGCATTGTCGTAGCTCGAGCCGACGCGTCCCATGCTCCTGCGGATCCCGAAACCATCACAGACCTGCGCGAACGCGGCCGACGTGTACTGGGCGAGTTCAACTGGTGGTTGCAACACCGGGCTGTTGTAGCGAGCGTAGCTGTTCCTCGAACACCTCCGCTGGAGTCTTCCAGCCGAGGATTTTG
>NZ_JBHUYJ010000197.1:0-5812 GCF_042668715.1 Streptomyces sp. NPDC057271 | reverse complement strand
CCCGCGACGAACTGCCCATCGCCCACACCCTCGACGCCCTGCTCACCTCACAACAGCTCGTCGAGCAGCACATGTCCCAGACCGGTGACCCCCTCATCCTCGACCCGACCCACATCGCCGACACCTACTTCTCCGAGGCGGAAACCGCCGAACTACGCCTGCTGCGCGTCAAAGCCGTCCAGCACGCCGCCGGCCTGGCCGGACCTCCCACCCAGGAGGCCACCACCCTGGACATGCTCACCGCCACCGCCTACCTCGAAAAAGACGCCGCCGACTCCCGCGACCACATCCGCCAGACCCGCGCCCACCACCGCCACGCCAACCCGGTCCTCCTGCGCCGCATGGCCCGCGAAAGCCGCCGCGACGCCCTGGACTACACCGCCACCAACATCCTCCCCCACCTCCCCCGCACCCAAGCCATCGCCCTCGCCGACACCTGGCACCGCACCCTCGCCTACCTCACCCGCCACAACCCACCCCCCACCAGCAACACCACCACCCCAGACCCCACCGACACGACCACCACCCCAGACCCCACCGCCGCCAGCATCCCCGCCACCGACACCACGGTCAGCACCAGCATCCCGGCCACCACACCCAACGCCTACGCCGACCTCCTGGCCCGCGCACGGGAAGCAGCCGAAGCACAAAGCACCCACCGGCTCGACTACCACGCCATCGCCACCACCCTCTTCGGCCCCGAGCCCACCTCCACCCACATCGCCCTCGCCACCCACCTCGCCCCCCCGGCCCTCAAAGTCACCCCCGAAGCCGCCAAAGCCACCGCCCGCCTCATCACCACCCTCATGGGCGACAACGAACCCCACCTCCCCCACAACCCCACCCTGACCCAGAAAATCGACTACGCCATCTGGAGCGCCGCCCACACCATCACCAACGAACACAAGAACAACAAGCTGAGCGTGATAGCCATCGCCCGCTCCATCTGGGGAGACAAGCAGCACAACAGGCAGCAAGACTGGTTGTCGGGCTGGCTCATGGCCACCGGCCTCACCGGCGCACTGCCCAGCCAATGGAAGGATTTCAATCACTTCAAGCCGCTGGCCGATAAAATGCACGGCTCCACAAAAGAATTCAAAGTCCCCAACTTCGCACAGCTCGCTCGAAAGTTTCCCGTGAAACGGGGTTTCGAAGAACCCGGCGATGAGGCACAGGGCACGGTTGACGCATCGACGTCCGTCGGTGCCATCTACAGTGGCCTGTATACGGGCTGGGGGCTGGATGACTCGCTGCTCCCCCGGGACGGTGTGCGCTACCGCCTAGCGCGGGCCGCTCGTGAGGAACGTGAGCGTTCCGGCAGCTCCGATCCGGCGACCATCGCGGCCGGGCTGCTGGGGATGGAGCAGCCCGGCATCGACCAGGTCGTGCTCGTGCAGGAGCTGCTGCGCGCGGACCTGAACCTGCAGGACCCGCAGTTCCCCGGACTCGCGCAGATCATCGTGCAAGCCGTCGGCCACAGGCGGCCCCCCGCGATTCCCGGGCCACGCAGCACCAGAAAAGCGAAGGAGGCGTGGGAGCGGCTGTCCGAGCCGCAGAAACTCGCCCGCCGCATCGACCTGGCCATCTACTCCGCAGCAGATTCAATCGTCCGAACAGGACGATACCGCCCCTCCGGCCTCATCCGTTCCATCTACCCGGAGCCCAACGCGCACAAGAATCAGCGCAACTGGATGTCCTTGCTGGGCTGGCTGGAGGCTTTCGGGCTGGAGGCCTACCACCCGGCCCGACCCGGCCACCGCGAACTGGTGCGCTTCATGGAGGGATTCTTCGACGAGATATGGGAAGCCGTCGACGCCGGTGAGGACCTCAGCGGCCTCGGTGGCTTCGCAGGCCAGGCGGTCCAGAGCAGAGAGACGAGACGCTGGGCCGGTACGGCGTGGTTGCAGGCGCTGGGGCTGATCGGTGCGCCGATCACGGGCGGGAGCGTGCGTGGCAGGGTCCTGCAGCGGGTCAAGGAGCTGGTGGATCAGGGCGTGGACGATGCGGCCGAGATGGCGCAGAAGGCGTTCGGGACCAGGCGGGTGTTTCCCTCGCAGGTGGTGGTGGCGCGGCAGATGATGCGGCTGCTTGACCGTGGTCCGGTTTCCACGTATCTGCCCGTGCTGGCGAAGCGGTTGGTGTCCTATCACGGGGCGCCGGTGATGGTGCCTCCCGGGGTGGGCACCACGCTGCAGCAGCGGATCGACTACGCCATCTGGCGGGCGGCCACCGACATCGAAGCCGGGCGGAAGATCGCTCTGGGCCGGCTGGTGGAGCTGGTGTTCAACGGGGCTCCGCACACCAGCGTCCACCCGCCCATGGTGTGGCACGCGACCTCGCCCATCGGGCGCACCGCCCGCCGGTACTTCCTGCTCGGTGTCCTGGCCGCGGCCGGGCTGCGGCCCGCCTACCGGCTGGGCTCCTCAGTAGCCCGGAACATGGCCACCATCGTGGGCGAGTTCCAGCTGCAGAAATCCGTCAACGGCGCGGGCGCCAGCCCGCACTCCACCACAGTCGAGATCTTCTCCCACGAGCATGCGCCCCACACCTACCAGTCGTTCATCTGGGGCCTGCTGGAGACCCTCGGCCTGCGCGGCACCTCCCTGCCCCCGGGCGGGCTCCGCGCCCGGATGCACCAGACCGTCGACCACATGCTGGACCAGCACCCCGACGCCACCACCCAGCAGACCGGCGAACTGCTCTTCGGCACCGGCGAACTCAACCCCGAAGCCCTCACCGCCACCAGCCTGTGGATGAAGACAGCCACCCCCCGCCCGCTCCCCGCACCTCAGCCCACCACCAGCACCGCCATCAGCACGGACGGGGGTATCACGTCGCCGGGCGTGAACGCCTCACTGCCCCGGCAGACCGGCTACGTCGTCGCCGCCACCCTCCGCGCCCGCTCACAGCCCGGCTACACCGGCGACGACATCCCGGCCCTGGTGAAGGAGCTGTTCGGCATCGCCACCGACCCCTTCGGCCTGGCCCTGGTCACCGGCATCCTCGAAGGCGCCGCCCTCACCGGCCTCAACAACCACCACGACCCCGACCAGGCCCACACCCTCCCGGGTGCCGCCCTCACCCTCACACAAGCCCGCGCCCTGCACGACGACGCCACCCTGCAAAAGTCCACCCACGGCCGCATCGTCATCTCCCACACCATCAACGGCGTCATCCCCCACCGCCAGCATCACCACCACGCCCGCACCCGCGGCCTCCTCGCCGGCCGCGGTCTACTCCCCACACCCCGCCCCGACACCCCCCTGCACCGCCTCCAACAGAACATCATCAACCACGCCCGCACCATCGAAGACACCTACGGCACCCTCACCCCCGACGACATCGACCACATCGCCTACACCATCCTCCACGTCACCACCACCCCCGACGAACACCAACATCACGTCATCAAAGAGCTCCTGCACCCCCACGGCATCCACATCACCGAAACCCGCAACCCCACCACTGGACCCAGCACCCCCCACACCCACCCGGACAACGACCACCCCGACAGCCCCCACCACAGCGACAGCGACAGCGACAGCGACAGCGACAAGGGCGACAACCCCCACCCCATGGACCTCGACCCCCAGAACACCACCCACAACCAGCAGGCGCCCCCCGACACCCCCGGCTCTTCCAGCATCCACGACGTCCTCGAAGGCCGCACCACCAGCCGCACCATAACGGCCGAAGACCTGGCCGCCGTCGCACTCCCCGACCTGGACACACTGCGCCGGCAAACCCCCGAGGAACCCGACTACACCCAGGGCTACGACCCCGCCAAGGCAGCCGACTACGCCATGGCACTCGCCCTCGCACCCACCACCCTCACCACACCCATTCACCCCAAAGAATTCCTCGAGCAGCTCACCGCGAAACTCCAGGTTGACAGACGCACACTCATCTCCTACAGCTTGCTCTTCGGATCCGGTGGCCGCATCAAGATCCCCGCTGGCAACAAGTGGGTCAACGCTTCGATCATGAAAAGGACGCTCGACCTCTTCTGGCAGGGGAAGAGGGCCGGAGAAACCTACACCGCAACGACGGTGGCTCGCCTGCTGATCGGCGACGGACCAGGTGATCCCGGAAGCGTCGGTCATGCGGTGCGCGGCTACTGGATGGCGGCTGGTCTGGGTGACTACGGCATCGCCACGAACGGGGCACGGGACGTGGTGCGGAAGGCGGTGTATGAACTGGCCTGCGTGTTCACCGTAGCCGGCGATCAGCCCGATCCCCGGCTGATCGCCCAGCGCATCTACGCGGCCGGAGAGGAACCGCTCGAAAGCCAGGTCCTCATCGTGGAGGAGTTCTTGCGGCAACACGCCGAGAACTCGGCCCCTCTCACCGCGATCTCGGACACCGCCGCACCGACCGACCTCGACACCATCCCTCTGGACGACCTGGAGAAGCTGCGCGACGCCGTACCTGACCTTCCCGCAGAGCCGTTCAGTGACCCGCGCCTGGCGGCCGACTACGGAACAGCCCTCGCCCTGGCCCACTCCCGCTCTGAGGCTACCCTCGATCACGCTCCCCACAATAAGTACCTCACTCAGGGCTCCGACAAGTATTTCCACACGGCAGCAGGTTTGCTGTTCGCCGGCGGAGCCAAACTCAAGTTCAACAGAGAGTCCGAGAAACATCTCAACTCAAAATTTCTGCGCCAGAGTATCGATATCGCCTACCAGCAGCAGAGCAATAACAGGCCTCACACCCCGGCCTCTGCCGCGAAGGCCATGGGGTCAAATGGTGCCGCGATTTATGTGCGGGGTTTCTGGATGGCGGCAGGTCTCGGCGAGTACGCCATCACGGAGGGCGGGGCGCGGGACGTGGTGCGCAAGGCGGTGCGCAAGCTGGCCGACGTGTTCACCTCTGCCGGCAAGGAGCCTGATGCCTCGCTGATCGCGCTGCGGGTCTACAGCCCCGGGCGAAGGCCCGAGGTACAACACGTTGTCATGGTTGAGGAGTTCCTGCGGCAGAACCGTGCGATGGAGGAAGCCGGTGGTGCAGCGAGTGAGGGTGGTTTGGATACGGTCCGTCTGGATGATCTGGACCGGCTGCGCGGATCTATGCCTGAGCCCCCGAGCGGTGAGGAATATGACCAGGAGCTGGTGGCTGATTACGCCGCTCACCTCGCCCTGGCGCAGTCGCCCGACGCCCCTCGCATCGATCCCTCTGCTTACGCGGAACGGTTCGCCCCACCCCGAGTTACCGACGGTAGGAACCGGATTGACGTCAGCCGGGCTCTGCTCTTCGCCTCGGGCGCCCAAGCGGCCCCGGGAACGAATAACTCGCTGGTCACGGTGGACAAGATGAGGCAAGGTTTCGCGCTGGCCGGGCAGGTGGACGACAGGGGCGAGCCGCTCACCATGACGCAGGCGGCGTCGAAGATGGGCAGCAAGTCGGCCAAGTACGTGGTCCGGGGTTTCTGGCTGGCTGCTGGTCTTCGTGGTGAGGGGCTTCGGCGGGGTGGTGCGCGGGATGTGATCCGCAAGGCGGTGGACACGCTGGCCGGTGCCCTCACGGCGGCGGGTGGGGAGCCGGACGCGTGGCTGATCGCGCAGCGCATCTACGCCCCGGGCAGGGAGCCGCGGGAGCAGCAGGTCGTTTTGGTGGAGGAGCTGTTGCGGCAGCGTAAGGAGGCCGCGGAGCGTGCTGAGACCCTGCTGCCCCCGATGCCCTTGCTGCCGGCGGTGGTGGATGGGCTGGGCGGGGTGCGGGTGGGGGTGCGGGTGGAGCATGTGGGGGCCGGTCGTCTGCGGGCGGTGCTGCAGGTGCGGGGGGGCGGCAAGGTGGAGGTGCTGCCGGGCGG
>NZ_JBHUYJ010000196.1:0-5833 GCF_042668715.1 Streptomyces sp. NPDC057271 | reverse complement strand
CGGTGATGCCGAGGCGGCGGAGGTTCTCGGCGCAGGCGTCGAGGCGGTCGCACTCCTTGACGCGGGTGTTGGCGACGTCCTCGATGCGGACCGGTCCGTCGGCGAAGGGCGCGAGGGCGGCGAGGGTCGGCATGGTGTCGGAGATGTCGCGCATGTTGACGGTGAGGCCGCGGAGGGTTCCGGTACCGCGGACGGTGGTGGCGGTGGCGGTGATCTCGACGTCCGCGCCCATCCGGCGCAGGACGTCGACGAAGCCGAGGTCGCCCTGGAGGGCGCCGGTGCCGAGGCCGGGGACGGTGACGGTGCGGCCCTCTTCGAGCGCGGCGGCGGCGAAGAAGTACGAGGACGTGGAGGCGTCGGGCTCGACGGCGTAGCGCGCGGCCGTGTAGCCGGTGGGGGCGACGGTGTACGTACGGCCCTCCCGGGTGACCTCCGCCCCGAAGGCCCGCATCATCGCGAGGGTGATCTCGACGTACGGCTCCGAGACCAGGTCGGTGACGGTGACGGCGAGGCCCTCGGCGGTGAGCGGGCCGAGCATGAGGAGCGCGGTCAGGTACTGGGAGGACTGCCCGGCGTCGAGGGTGAGCGCGCCGCCCTTGAGGCCGGCGGCGTGGACGGTGAGGGGGTGGTGGCCCTCGTTCTCCTCGTGGTGGAGGTCGGCGCCGAGGGTGCGCAGGGCGGTGGTGAGGGGGCCGAGGGGGCGGCGGCGCATCTGGGGGGAGGCGTCGAAGCGGAAGGTGCCGTGGCCCGCGGCGGCGAGGGTGGGGAGGAAGCGGGCGGTGGTGGCGCCGTCGCGGCAGTAGACGTCGGCGGCGTCGACGGCGGGGCCGGCCGGCCGGCCCTCGATGTGCCAGGCGTCCGGCTCCTGCGCGACCTCGTATCCGAGGGTCCTGAGCCCTTCGGCGAAGCCCTCGGTGTCGTCGGACAGGAGGGGGCGTAGGAGGGTGGTGGTCCCTCGGGCGGCGGCGGCGAGGAAGAGCGCGCGGGCGGTGACGGACTTGGAGCCGGGGATGTCGATGACGGTCACGGGGCCATGGTGCCGCGCCTCACCACCTGTGTGGGCGGACGTTCCGCATGGCGGAACGGGTGGGCGACAGGTGGTGACCGGTGCCCCCTGGCGAGAGCCTTGTGCACGGGCCCCTCGCCAGGGCACGCGAGCCGTGGGCATCGCAGGCACCGGGGCCTGGGCACGGCAAGGGCTCCTGGGCACGGCAAGGGCGCCGTCCCGTGGGCCTCGCCCACGGGACGGGGCACACGGGATGGACGCCGGCGTGACGTCAGGGGATCTTGCGGTGGGCGTTGGGCTGTCGGGACGGGCCCGGGGTGGCGTCGGCGATCCACGGGCCGTCGTCGCTCGGGTCCACGATCCCCTCCTCCAGCCACTCGAAGCGACCCCCCAGCACGCCGTCCACCACCCGGCGGTCCAGGTCGTCCGTGTTGGCCCACAGCCGGCCGAACAGCTCCTCCACCCTCAGCCGCGCCTGCCGGCAGAACGCGTCCGCCAAGGCGTACGCCTCCCGGCCGTGGTCGCCCGTGGCCCGCATCTGTTCCGCCCGTACGCACGCCGCGCTCATCGCGAACAGCTCCGCCCCGATGTCCACGATCCGCCCGAGGAACGCCTGCTTGAGCTCCATGCGGCCCTGCCACCGCGACATCGCGTAGAACGTCGACCGGGCGAGCTTCCTCGACGTCCGCTCCACGTACCGCAGATGCGTCGCGAGGGCGTCGAACTCCGCGTAAGAGTTGGGCAGTTGGCCCGGTCCGGCGACCAGCTTCGGCAGCCAGCGGGCGTAGAAGCCGCCCGCCCGCGCGCCCGCCTTCGCCTTGTCGCCCAGCGACTTGTCGGGGTCGATGATGTCGCCCGCGACGGCGAGGTGCGCGTCGACCGCCTCGCGCGCGATGAGCAGATGCATGATCTCGGTCGAACCCTCGAAGATCCGGTTGATCCGCAGGTCGCGCAGGAGCTGTTCCGCCGGGACCGCCCGCTCCCCGCGCGCCGCGAGCGAGTCCGCCGTCTCGTAGCCGCGACCGCCCCGGATCTGGACCAGTTCGTCGGCGATGAGGCAGCCCATCTCGGAGCCGTAGAGCTTGGCGAGGGCCGCCTCGATACGGATGTCGTTGCGGTCCTCGTCGGCCATCTGGGAGGAGAGGTCGACAACCGCCTCCAGGGCGAACGTGGTCGCCGCGATGAAGGAGATCTTCGTGCCCACGGCCTCGTGCCGGGCGACCGGCTTGCCCCACTGTTCCCGTACGGCCGCCCACTCGCGGGCGATCTTCAGCGCCCACTTGCCAGCGCCGACGCACATCGCGGGGAGCGAGAGGCGTCCGGTGTTCAGGGTCGTGAGGGCGATCTTGAGACCGGCGCCCTCGGGGCCGATGCGGTTCGCGGCCGGGACCCGGACACCGTGGAAACGGGTGACGCCGTTCTCCAGGCCGCGCAGGCCCATGAAGGCGTTGCGGTGCTCGACGGTGATGCCGGGAGAGTCCGCCTCGACGACGAACGCGGTGATGCCGCCGCGGTGGCCCTCGGACTTCGGCACGCGCGCCATGACGACGAGCAGGTCGGCGACGACCCCGTTGGTCGTCCAGAGCTTCACGCCGTCGATGACGTAGGCGTCGTCGCCGTCCGGTACGGCGGTGGTGGCGAGCCGGGCCGGGTCGGAGCCGACGTCCGGCTCGGTGAGGAGGAAGGCCGAGACATCGGTGCGGGCGAGGCGCGGGAGGTAGGTGTCGCGCTGTTCCTGCGTACCGAAGATCTTCAGGGGCTGCGGCACGCCGATCGACTGATGCGCCGAGAGCAGCGCGCCGATCGCGGGGCTCGCGGAGCCGACGAGGGCGAGGGCGCGGTTGTAGTACACCTGGGTGAGGCCGAGCCCGCCGTACTTCGGGTCGATCTTCATCCCGAACGCGCCGATCTCCTTGAGTCCGGTGACGACCTCGTCGGGGATGCGGGCCTCGCGTTCGATCAGCCGGCCGTCGATCCGTGTCTCGCAGAAGGCGCGCAGCTTGGCGAGGAAGGCCTCACCGCGCCGCACGTCCTCCTCGGAGGGCATCGGATGGGGGTGGATGAGGTCCAGTCGGAAGCGGCCGAGGAACAGCTCCTTGGCGAAGCTGGGTTTGCGCCAGTCCTGCTCGCGCGCTGCCTCGGCGACCTGCCGGGCCTCGCGTTCCGTGACCTTGGGCCGCTGGGTGGGTGCGGACATGAGGAGCTCACCTCGCCGCTCGTCGGGTGCCTTGTGGCTACTCGTCCGTAGTACCCGATTTCGCGGCACCCCGAAAGACGGCGGGAGCGCACGAGGACGGCCGGAGCCCCCGCACAGTGGGCTCCGGCCGTCGGTCTCGTGAGTCCGTACGCGTACGTACGTACGGGTTACAGGGCGAGGCCCGTGAGGACGAGGACCCGCTCGTAGGTGTAGTCGTCCATCGCGTACTTGACGCCCTCGCGGCCGACGCCGGACTTCTTGGCGCCGCCGTACGGCATCTGGTCGGCGCGGTAGGAGGGGACGTCGCCGATGATCACGCCGCCGACCTCCAGGGCGCGGTGGGCGCGGAAGGCGGTCTGCAGGTCGTGGGTGAAGACGCCGGCCTGGAGGCCGAAGTCGGAGTCGTTGACGGCGGCGAAGGCCTCGGCCTCGCCGTCGACCTTGGCGATCGTCAGGACCGGGCCGAAGACCTCGGCGCGGGCCAGGGTGACGCCGGCCGGGAGGTCGGTCAGGACGGTGGGGGCGTAGGTGGCGCCTTCGCGCTTGCCGCCGGCGAGCAGCTTCGCGCCGGCCGCGACGGCCTCGTCCACCCAGGCCTCGACGCGCTTGGCGGCGTTCTCGTCGACGAGCGGGCCGACGTCGGTGGCGTCGTCCGCCGGGTCACCGGTGACCTGGGCCTCGACGGCCGCGACGATCTTCGGTACGAGGCGGTCGTGGACCGAGGCGTCGGCGATCACGCGCTGCACGGAGATGCAGGACTGGCCGCCCTGGTAGTTGGAGAAGGTGGCGATGCGGGTCGCCGCCCAGTCCAGGTCCTGCTCGGACGCCCAGTCGCCCAGGACGACGGCGGCGGCGTTTCCGCCGAGCTCCAGGGTGCAGTGCTTGTGCGGCACGGACTCCTGGATGGCGAAGCCGACCTTGTCGGAGCCGGTGAAGGAAATGACCGGGAGGCGCTCGTCCTGGACGAGGGCGGGCATGCGGTCGTTCGGCACGGTCAGGACGGACCAGGAGCCGGCCGGCAGGTCGGTCTCGGCCAGCAGCTCGCCCAGGATCAGGGACGAGATCGGGGTGGCCGGGGCCGGCTTGAGGATGATCGGGGCGCCGACGGCGATGGCCGGGGCGACCTTGTGGGCGCTGAGGTTCAGCGGGAAGTTGAACGGCGCGATGCCGAGGACGACGCCCTTGGGGATACGGCGGGTGATCGCCAGGCGGCCGACGCCACCGGCCTCGGTGTCCAGGCGCTGGGCCTCTCCACCGTTGAAGCGGCGGGCCTCCTCGGCGGCGAAACGGAAGACGGAGACGGCACGGCCGACCTCGCCGCGGGCCCACTTGACGGGCTTGCCGTTCTCGGCGGAGATCACCTGGGCGATCTCCTCGGCGCGCTCGGCGAGACGCTTCGACACGTGGTCGAGGGCGGCGGCACGGACGTGTGCCGGGGTCGCGGCGAACTCGTCGACGACGGCGTGCGCGGCGGCGACGGCCTCCTCGACCTGGGCCTCGGTGGGAACGCTCACCGTGCCGACGAGACGTCCGTCGAAGGAGTTCGTGACGTCGAAGGTGGCCTCGCCGGTGGCCTCGCGGCCGGCGAGCCAGAAGGCGTGGGTGGTCGTCATTGCGTCCCGGCCCTTTCCGTATCGGGGGTGCGAGCGATCGCTCTCGTGCCACGGTAGGGCGAAGCGGGCGGCGTGACGCTTGTCCGCGATGGAGTGGTGGGCGAGACCACCTGTCCGCTTTGGCGGAAGAAGCCCGGTCGGCCCACCGTCCGCTCGGCGGGGCGGCCCCCCGTCCGTCAGCGGCGCGGGACGGTCATCCTCGTCGTTCCGTCGAGACGATGAGGCAGACCCCACCGACGACGATCGCGCCGCCGAGCGCGATGGGCCAGGTCAGGGCCTCACCGAGGACCAGCGCACCGAGCACCACCGCGACGACCGGATTGACGTACGCGTACGTGGCGACGAGCGAGAGCGGGGCGGCCTGGAGGAGCCAGGCGTACGCGGTGAAGGCGATCAGCGAGCCGAAGACGATCAGGTAGGCGAGGGCGGTCCAGGAGCGGGCGGACACGTCGGCGAGGTCGAACCCCTGGTGCTCGCTCCTGATCAGGGCGACGACCAGACCGCCGAGGCCGCCGGCGAGCATCTCGTACGCGCTGGCGGTGAAGGGGTTGGCGGGCATCGAGAGCCGGCCCGAGGAGAACGAGCCGACGGACCACAGCAGCGCGGCGAACACGACGAGGACGACGCCGCCGATCCTGACCTCGCCGTTGAGGCCGGGGAGGGTGAGGACGCCGAGGCCGACGAGGCCGAGGGCCACGCCGGCGAAGGCGCCGCGGCCGGGGCGCTCACCGGAGGCGGCGCGCAGGACGACGACCCAGGCGGGCACGCTCGCGACGAGCAGCGCGGCGAGGCCGGAGGGGATGGAGGTCTCCGCCAGGACAACGAGCGCGTTTCCTCCGACGAGGAGCAGGATGCCGACGAGGACGGCCGAGGCGAGCCGGCGCGGGGTGACCTTCAGCGCGGCGGGGCCCTGTCGTACGGCGTTGACGCTCCCCTCCCTGAAGGGAGGGGATTCCTACGGCTCGCGCCGTGAGACTTCCTGTTTCATCGCCGACTGCCCGCCCGGAGAACTCCGTT
>NZ_JBHUYJ010000195.1:0-5936 GCF_042668715.1 Streptomyces sp. NPDC057271 | reverse complement strand
CTGGCGACGCCACCACCAGGCCCGATCCCAGACCAGCCACTACCAGCGACAAGCCGCCCAGACATGAAGATCGCGATCTACAGCTGGAGTACTAGCCTCGCCGTTTCGGTTGCGGTGATGAGGTGTCCTTGAGGGGTAACTGTCGCGTGGCCGAGGCGATTTCGGTGTTCGGACATGGCGGAGACCCGGCGCGGTGGTCGGGTTCTCCAGGGTCCTTCGGGTCGTCGGCGGTCAGGGATGTACTGGTCAGCCGGCGGGACGGGGCAGTGCGGCGAGGCGGTGGAAGGCCGTGGCCAGTTCGTTTTTCCAGGGCCAGTTCGCGGAGATCCGCAAGCGCAGGCGTCGGCCGCCGCGGGTGAGGCGGGCGGCGACGTGCAGCAGCCGGTAGCGGAGCTTCTTCGGCTCGGCAGCGGCCAGCTCCCCGTCCAGCAGCAGGACGCGCGTCCAGGCCAGCAGGTCGATCGCCGCGAGGCTGAGTTCGAGCCAGACGGCGTTGACGGCGAAGTGGCGGGAGGGGAAGCGGCCGAAGCCGGTGGTCTTTCCGCACCGGATGTGGTCCTCGACGGTGGCATGCCTGCGGTGGCGGACCTCCAGGAACTGGGCGGATCCGCCCCCGGAGTATGGGGTGTCGGTGAGGAACACCTGATGGCGCAGGCCCTCGTCCTGGTCGAACAGGGACAGCTGGGCGCCGGGGTGCGGCCGCTCTCGGCGCACGATGATGCGGGTGCCGGCCGGGTAGCCGTCCAGACTGACCATGCCGGTCAGCTCGGCGACCTCGGCACCATCCCGCAGAGTGCCGTCCTGGTCCAGGGCGGGATGCCAGAGGCGGTCGGGCATGGTCCGAACAGCGCGGCGGACCGGCTCGGTGATGGCGTATCCAACCGAGAAGAAGGTACGGATTCCTTGTTTCCGCAGGTCGCGGACGTGGGCGAGGAAGGCTTTCGCGGATCCGGCGCTGTCGGCGCGGACCAGGATGTCGGTGCCGTGCCGGTGGGCGTCGGGGATCTGCGCGAGCGCCTGGTCGAGCACCGTGATGTGGTCGGCGGCGGTGTTGGCGCCGGCGTTCCCGGGCCGCAGCCGCCCCGACACGGCCTCGCCGGTGTTCGCGAGGAAACACAGCAGCGGGTGGAAGCCGAAGCCGCCCTTGTAGGTGGGTGCGGCCTGCTCTTTCTCGGAGTGGCAGGTGACCAGCGTGGCGTCGCGGTCCAGGACCAGGCCGGGAAGTTCTCGTCCGCCGGCCCGTGCAGTGGGGATGCCTTCACCGGTCTCGGCGGCCTGCAGCCAGGCGACTTCCCGAGCCGAGGCGCGGGCCACTCGCAGCGAAGCGAGTGCAGCCTCGTCGGTGTCGGCGAGCAGCCGCCAGGCCGTCGGCGTCGAGGCGACCGGGCCGAACACCTCGGCCTGGTCCCGCAGCACGGCGAGGTCCGCGATGGCCTCGCCGCCGTCGGCGAGCATCACCGCCAGGTCGGTGGCGATCCGGCCCGGATCATGTCCGGTCCCGCGCGGCCGAAGCGGCCTGAGAGCGGCGGAGTACGCGGCGGTCAGCCCGGTGGCATCGGCAAGATCCGCCAGCAACCGTGCCCCGGCATGCCCGACCACCCCCGAGCCATCGGCACTGACACAGATCTTGGGACGCAACCCGATACCCTGCACGTAGAAAGTGCCCTCCGCCTGGACCGACAGAACCCCTCAGCAAGGTTCATCGTTCCAGGTCAGAAGGCACTTTCGTGTTTCCGCCCCAAAGCCATCCGTACCCAAGTGAAACGGCGAGGCTAGCCTCAATACCAGCGACTTAACCTGCCTGTTTCACTTGCCACGGTGTCCGGATCTTGATCCGAAACGCGAAAGTACCCTCTGAGCTGGGAAGATGAGGCTTGTCGAAGGTCTCTGTCATCCCAGCAGGAAGGCACTTTCTGCGTGCACGTGCGACACGAGGTCGCGTGTGTTGAGTGAGTGCCCTTGGAGAGGGGGTCGGCGTTGTCGCCGACGACAGGGTAGCCCCGGGTCCGTGTCCGATGGCCCGTCCCCACTCGGACGTGCGTCGCTGGTAACGGCGGGGTGCGAAGCTCCGAGGAGAAGCCCAAGTGCCGCCGCTCCACCCGGCGGCAACAGGCAAGGGGAAGACCGGGCGGGCGAACACCCGTGAACCCTCGATGACGTCTCGTGAAGAAAAGCCCTGCCGGTGCGACGCGGTAGCAGGGTGCAGGGCGGGCAATGCGTCCCCGCTACCCGACACTACCGCCTCGCGCCCCAAGCTCGTCGTCTCGGCCGACGGCCACGGTGTGGTCAGCCATGCCGGGTCCCGTCTGCTGGCCGATCTCGCTGACGCCACCGGCCTGACCGCCGCGTTCACCGACGCGCTACGCCACCTGCGGCCACGCGGCACCGGACACAACCCGGGGCAGGGTCGCGGTGGACGTGGCGGTGATGCTCGCCGACGGCGGCGAAGCCATCGCCGACTTGGCCCTACTGCGCGACCAGGACGAGGTCTTCGGCCCGGTGGCCTCTACCCCGACCGCCTGGCGCCTGCTGGCCGGCATCGACCACACGGCACTGCCAGCACTGCACACGGCCCGGGCTGCAGCGCGCGAGGTCGCCTGGATGCAGGCCGCTGAGACGGACAGCGGCATACCCGCGGCCCAGGCCGGCGGGCGGGACCTGCCCGGTCTGGTCATTGACATGGACGCCACCCTGGTCACCTGCCACTCCGAGAAAGAGCAGGCCGCAGCCACCTACAAGCGGGGCTTCGGATACCACCCGCTGTTGTGCTTCCTGGACAACACCGGCGAAGCCCTGGCCGGACTGCTGCGGCCGGGCAACGCAGGCGCCAACACCGCCGCCGACCACATCACCGTCCTCGATGCGGCGCTCGCCCAGATCCCCGACGACCGCCGCCACGGCACCCCCATCCTCGTCCGCACCGACAGCGCCGGAGGCGCCAAAGCGTTCCTGGCCCACCTGCGGGCCCTGCGCGCCCGAGGCCTCCACACATCCTTCTCGGTCGGACATCCCGTCACCGAGCCGGTCCGCCGCGCGATCCGCGCTCTGCCTGATGAGGTCGGCACCCCGCGCTGGAGCAGGACGGCACCCTGCGCGTCGGTGCCGAGGTCGCCGAGCTGACCGGCCTGGACGGCTACCCCGACGGCACACGGATCATCGTCCGCCGCGAACGCCCCCACCCCGGCGCCCAACTGTCCCTGTTCGACCTCGACGAGGGCATGCGCCAACAGGTCTTCCTCACCGACACCCCCTACGGCGAAGGCTCGCTGCAGCACCTGGAAGTCCGCCACCGCGCGCACACCCGCGTCGAGGACCGCATCCGCTGCGGCAAGATCACCGGCTTCGGCCGCTTCCCCTCCCGACACTTCACCCTCAACCAAGCGTGGCTGGAGCTGTCCCTGACCGCCACCGACCTGCTCGCCTGGACCCAGACCCTGCTGCTGGAAGGAGAGTTGGCCACCGCCGAGCCGAAGAAACTGCGCTACCGGCTGCTGCACGCAGCCGCCCGCATCACTCGCGGCGGCCGCCGCCTTCGCCTGCGGATCGCCGCGACCTGGCCCTGGCGGCACCAACTCATCAACGCCTTCGCCCGCCTCACCGCACTACCGCGACCGGCCACCTGACCTGCGGCGCTGTCCCTGCCCGCCCACCACCGAGAAACCGTTGGAGACCCCGACCCGAGCGTCGGGCCCAAGCCATGCCCACTCAACGACCAGGGGCCGACCGCACCAATCCTCCGCCATCACCCCAGCTCAACCACTCGAAGCGAAACGGGGAAGCTAGCGTGCCCTGACGGTCATCGGCAGGGCGCCGGGGGACAGGGCTATCCGTGGGAGGGGGCGCACCGGTCGGTCGTCGATCGCCTCGAGTGTCCATCCCCGGGCGATAGTGACCAGGGCGATAGTCGCCTCCACGATCCCGAAGTCCTCTCCGATGCACTTGCGGCTGCCTCCGCCGAACGGGATGAAGGCGCTGCGCGGTATCGCCGCGGCTCGCTCCGGCAGCCAGCGGTCGGGGTCGAATAGGTTGGGGTCGGGAAAGATGTTAGGGCGGCGGTGGATCAGGTAGGGGCTGTATATGATGGTGGTGTCGGCTGGGAGCCGATAGCCGCCGAGTTCATGGTCCGTGGTGGTCATCCTGGTCAGCAGCCATGTGGCCGGGTACAGACGCAGCGTTTCGAGGAGGATCCGTCTGGTGTGGTCGAGCGCCCGAATGCCGACGAGGTCGACCGGGCGGTCGGTGGGCAGCTTGTCCAGTTCGTCATGTAGACGTCTAGCGACATGGGGATGCCGGCCGAGGAGGTAGAACGTCCATGCCACCAAGGAGGCGGTGGTCTCGGTACCTGCGATGAGCAGGGTGAAGACATGGTCGTTGATCTCCTCCGCAGTCATGCCCTCCCCGGTTTTCTCGTCGCGTGCCGCGAGCAGCATCGACAACAGGTCGCCGTGGTCCGTGCCGGAATGCTGATACTGGCTGATGATGGTGGCGGCGATTCGGCGCGTGGAGTTCAAAGCCGCGTTGAAGCGACGGTTGACCGGCAGGGGTATCCGTTCCAGGAGGTCGACCGGGTTCATAGCGCGTTGGTAGGCGCCGCGCAGCACGATCGGGACGCTGCGCTGGATGTTGTCGAGAAAGGGGGCTGCCGTGGTGGCGGAGAACAGGGTCCGCAGCAACACCCGCAGCGTGTAGTGCTGCATAACGGTGGTGAGGTCGATCTGGTCCCCGGAGCGCCAGGAGCGGGTGCAGGCGGCGGCCTCCTCGTGCATTACCTCGGCGTACCGGGGCAGTTGCCGAGGGTGGAAGGCCGGTTGAACCAGCGGCCGGTGCCGTCGGTGTATCGGCCAGAGCGAACTGACCAGACCGTCGCCCGCGGTGTGACGGATCTTGTCGAAGAGCCGTCCGCCCTTGTCGAAGGTCCGGGCGTTCACCAGGACCTGGCGGGTCAGGTCGGGGTCGCATACCAGCACAGCTGGCTGCGGCCCGAGTCGCACCTCCACTAGCTCGGCCTGGGAGCCGACATCGGTGAGAAACCCCAGGGGATCACGTATCAGGGATACGGCATGGCCGACGACCGGCAGGGCTCCGGGAGCGACCGCCACGGCCGGGCGGACGCCAGTGAGCGCGGACTTCATTCCGTGTCCTCTCGTTCTCGCGATCGGACCATACCGACCGCCCATCACGCATGTCGCGTTAAGACGACATGGACATTGCGCCGCTTGACCTTTCCCACGCTCGCACTGTTCCACTCGGGCCATGATCGTCCACGAACGGGAGCAGGGTCGGCCAGCCGCCGGCGCATCCGTAGGATCGAGACCAGCGCAGCTTTCACAAATGAGTAGATCCATTGCGGGGAGTCGAACCCTTCACAACTGCCCACGAGTACAAGCAATCTGATGTGTGTGCATGCTGGTTCTGTCATGTCCTGAGACCGACGGAGCCGATTCCGGCGCTCTCAGTCACAAAACAATCACCCTCGATAATTGACGTGGGCCCCACACTAGAGCCCTCCCGGAGCGCCAGCAGGAAATGTAGCCGAAGGATTCAATACGGGGCGGGTTGAACTCCAATGCCACGTAGCGTAAGTTGATCTTGTTGTTGGGGGTGGGGCCATGCCATCCGCCCGTCGGGTTGGCTATCGTGCCGGGCATGGATCAGGACGCGTTGCGGGAACGGAAGTTGCAGAATCTGGTCTCCGTCGGAGTCCTGGCCGCTGATGTCCCGCGTGACGTGATCGACGAGGTGGTGGCCGAGCACGGCAGACAGGCCCGTCGCTCCGATGGCAAGCTGCCGCCGCATGTGGTGGTCTACATGGTCATGGGCTTGGCGCTGTTCCGCGGCGAGGACTATGAGAGTGCGGAACGTGAGCTCTTGTCCGTTTCGTGGTTGAGGTTGGGGAAGGATCGCTGGTCGCGGGCGGGGGATGCTCCTCAAGAGCC
>NZ_JBHUYJ010000194.1:0-5951 GCF_042668715.1 Streptomyces sp. NPDC057271 | reverse complement strand
CGCTCAAACGGGCCGAGCACCGCAACCGGACACCAACCGCACCGAACACCATCACCACCACCCGACAAGGCACAACCTAAGTCACCGGCATTGGGCCTAGGCTGGGACCCGTACGAGTCCGACCCGAAGACCGACGACAGCGCGGGCACGATCGCCCTCGACAGCGTGAACATCGAAGTCCTGCGCGCCCAGAAGACCCGCCAGGCGAAGGAGCGGAAGAAGGCCGGCGCCGCCTGGCAGGACACGGGCAAGGTCTTCACCGAGGAAGACGGCTCCTGGCTCCACCCGGAGACCGTCTCCGAGACCTTCCGCCGCATCCTCGCCACCACCGACCTCCCGCCCATCACCCTGCGGGACCTCCGCCACGTCTCGGCCACGCTCACCCACGGCGCCGGCGGCGACATCCACACGATCAAGGAGACCCTCCGCCACTCCACGATCACGTTGACCTCAGACACGTGCACGAGCCTCCTCCCTGAGGTCGACCGCGCGGTGGCCGAGGCAGCGGCGGCGCTGATCCCCCGGGCACGCAGGGCGTCATCCCTCTCCGAACGCGGATGAACTCGCCGTTGTCCCCTCCGCGTTGTCTCCCTGTCGTCCGTTTCGGGGGGACCGACTAACCTCATGCCGTGGATGACTGGTTGAGCCGAATACCGAGCTCGCTCCGCTGGATTGCCGCCTGGTTCTTCGCGACCTCGGTGTGGTGGATCGGCGGCCAGTTCCTGGACGAGCCGTGGTCTTTGCCCCGGTGCGTCTTCTATGGTGGCGTGCCGGTAGCCGCCATGAAGCTGGGGCAGTACTTGAGGTCGTGATCATCTCGGCGACCTCCCGCCCCAACCGCCCAGCGGATCCACCCTCTCGCGCACTGGTCCAGTTCTCTTCCGTGGTACGGCAAGTACGCTCGCTCGCCGACTCCGGGGTCCGTTGAACCGGCGCACCCCAGGAATGCAGAGAGCCGGGACTCTGCCGGGGAACGGCAATTACACGGGTCCATTCCTGTGCCAGCCTTGGATGCATGGGATGGAGCTTCAAACTGCACGGGGGCCTCGCAGCCGGGCTGGGCGCGGCACTTCTTGTGCTTGCCGGACTCACGTGGTTGCCGGGGACCTTGCCCCTGGCGGACTCGGGATGGCCGGTAGCGGCGATCGCGGTATCGCTCTTCCCGATCTTCATCGCCGCGGTCGCACGCCTCATACTGGCGCGAGCGGACCGACGCTCCATGTGGCTGGCCTTCCGGTGCTTGCCGGGCAAGGTACAGGTCGCGCTCGGTGCGCTGTTCCTCTCGGGCGTGGTGCTGGCGACCTTGGGCGGAGCCGGTGAGGGGAACTTGCAGGCGGCCGAGATGAAGGCCGGCCGGTACTTCGCCTTCGACACGACTCCCCATGGACGCGGAACGACCGAGGTCTCCCAAAGCCAGTACATGGCCGTCCTGGAGAGTGATCAGCGCAGCATGTTCGCGATCCCAGGCATGCTCTTCGTCGGGGCGGCGTATGGCGCCCTGACCGCCGGAGAGTTGCGTCGCACGGAACTCGGGGCCTCGGCATGACGGGGCGCGGGCGGAACAGTCGGCCGTGCGGCCCGGATGGACGAATGGCAAGACCGGGACGGGCTGCGCTCGGAAAGCCCCACGAAAAGGGCGTGCGGGCAGAGGTGGTCAGGCGGCTCTCTTTCACCTGGTTTCCCATGGCAGCGGCAGCCGTGTTCTACGTGCTCGCGATGGCGCTCGCCGCCTTCGAGCAGGATGAATTCGCGCCGGCCCTGGTCGTCGCCGCCTTCACCCTGTTCTTCTGGCTGATGGGATGGAACTCAGCCATCCGCTTCACGGCGACGCATCTTTTCCTCACCAACGTTCTCGTGACCTCGACGGTCGCGTGGAAGGACGTTGCCGGCGTGACTGTGGACGATGGGCTGAGCATCCGGTTGAGGGACGGGCGAACCCTCGGCTCGATAGCCTTCGGCGGCTCATTGATCGGGGCGTTCACCAAGTACCCGACCCATCAAAGAGCCCGCAGGATCCTGAGCGAGGCGCATCGGAGCGCCCTCCTCAACGGGAGAGGCACTGGACCTGTCCACCTGCACACGTCCTTGGACTGGCGCCGCCCACTCGTTGCCGCCGCGGTTCTCTATGTCCCGCTACTGATCATCCGGGCCGTCGGCGGATGAAACCCCGCCAGGTGCCGTACCGCTGCCACCGACGAACCAGGCCGTAGGCCCAGCCCCACGGCCCGCACTCGACGAGGGCGTCCACCGCGGAACACCGGGCCGGACCTGAATCCCGCTCGGCCCTCCACCCGCTCGCCCGCTCACGCACCGCTCACGCACGAGCCCCCGAACGACAGAGCGCCCCGACCGGTCAAAACCGGTCGGGGCGCTCCGCAGCAGGTCAGAGGGTTTACCCTCCCCCGCACTCGGTAGGCCGTGTGGGACTCGAACCCACAACCAACGGATTAAAAGTCCGCTGCTCTGCCAATTGAGCTAACGGCCCTCGGCACAACACACCCGAGCATAGCCCCATCGATCGCCGGAGCCGATCGGGTATCCGACACGGCCCCGTCTCCGTGGGGCCCGCCCGGCGCGGCGGGTGGGCCCCACGGCGTGGGTCAGTAGAGGGCCTTGAAGGCGGACCAGCCGCCCGTGCCGACCAGGACGCGGGCCGCGTACAGGCCGTTGCCCCGGTTCGTGTAGCGCCAGAGCCTGCCCGAGGTGTCGCGCGCGAGCAGCTCCGCGCGCCTGTCACCGGTGAGGTCCCCGACACCGACGAGGGAGGTGTACACGCCCCAGCCGCCACCGACCTTCACCCGTGGCGTCACGCCACCCGAAGCGGTGCCGTAGTAGCGCCACAGCACACCCGACGCGTCCATGCCGAGCAGATCGCCCCGCCCGTCGCCGTTCAGGTCACCGGCGCCGGCGATCTTCCCGTACAGCTTCCAGTTCGTGCCGATCCTCACCCGGGAACCCAGAGCACTGCCCTCCGTGCCCGGGTAGAAGTACATGTCACCGGTCGACTTCTGGCGGGCGATCAGATCGACCCGGCCGTCGCCGTTCACATCACCGGACGACGTCAGCACGTCGTACTGGCCCCAGCCTCTGCCGACCAGCGTGTACGGCGAGGAGGCCGAGACGATCGCCCCGCAGCCCGGCCGGTACATGCGCAGTTCGTCGCCGACCCGCCCGTACACGTCGTTGCAGCCGTCACCGGTCATGTCCCCGGCCGGCACCAGGAGCGCCGTGGTCGGGAACCTGACGCCCGTGCCGTTGGTGCGCGTGGCCAGACCGCCCGAGCCGTTGCCCCTGTAGAGCGACACGAGACCCGACGTGTCCATCACCAGCAGATCGCCGAAGTCGTCGTCCCCGGCCATGTCCCGCCACCCCAGGACCCTGCCGCCGGTCACGGAGAGCACACCCGAGGCCGTGAGGTCCTGGCCCTCGCCGTCGGCCGTGCCGGCGGTCAGCGTCCAGGTGAACGTGCCGTCGGTGACGAGTCGGCCCGCGGAGTCCTTGCCGTCCCAGGCGACCGCGATCCGGCCGCGCGTCTCCTGGCCGCCATACGTGCGGACCACCGCGCCGGACACCTTCCGGCGCAGCGTCAGCTGCCAGTACGACGCCGGCTTCGACAGCGACCAGGCCGCCGCCCAGCCGTCCGTCGCCCGCGCGGTCGCCGGGATCTTCGCCGAGACGGCCGTCAGGTCGGAGGCGGGGACACCGGTCCACACGGCGTGGACGAGGTTCTGGCCGTCCTTGTACGCCACCGCGCCGCCGAAGCGGTCCACGGTCCACGCCTCACGGCGCGCGCCATGGACCGGGGCGGAGTCCACCAGCGGGCGGGGCGCGGCGGCGGTACCGGTGTGGAAGTCGGTCATCCGGAGGTACGAGCCGGGGCCCTGGTCCACGACGAAGCCGTCGCCCAGCAGGCCACCGTTGTACGAGCCCCTGGGCAGCGCGACCTTCGTGCCCTTCTGGAGGTCGACGACGCCCTGGGCGGTGAACTGGGCGCAGGACCAGTACAGCCAGCGGCCCGCCACCTGAAGCTCCGTCGCCCTGCAGGTGGCGCCGGTCGCGATCGTCCCGAGGTCCTTGCCCGTGGACAGGTCCGTACGGGACACCTGGCCGGCCGTGTCCGTACCGGTGAAGAGGGTGTCGCCCCGCAGGGCGGCCGCCGTCTGCGGCTGCTTCCGGACGACGGACGGCCGGCCGGGTGCCGCGTCCAGGTCCACGACGAGGGTCTCCTCGCCCGTGACGAGGTCGCCGGGGATGCTCGGCCGCCCGCCCTGGAAGACCGCCCACCGGCCGGAGGCGTCCGCCAGCCGGCCGGAGTTCTTGCCCGTGGCGGCCCGCGCCGTCTCCTCGCCGGAACGCCGCCCGACCACCTCCATGCCGGACGTACCGCGGGCCAGGTGGACCGTACGGCCGTCACCGGAGTCGAACAGCGGCGTCGTGCTCTCCAGCCGCTCCTCGGACCCGGCGGCGACGGGCTCGGACTGGCCGGTGTGCAGCGGGCCGACCGGCAGCGTCCGGGCGAAGAAGCCGCGGCCCAGCTGTCCGTCCCGCTCCAGGGTGGAGAGCCGGCCGGCGCCGAGGGCGAGCGACTGTACCTCTCGCGCCAGCGGCTCGACGCGGTGCAGCTTCTCCAGGACCGGCGCGCCGTCACCCTTGCCGGGAACGGCCTTCAGCAGGAACCAGTCCGTGGCGGAGGTGCCGCCGACGACGGCCGCACCGACCCCGCCGACGATCTGGTTGAGCTCCGGCTCGGCCTTCTCCAGGAGCGTCCGCGAGCGGCCGTCGGGAGCCAGCGCGACCAGGGGCCGGGTGAGCGGGGCGCCGGTACCGCCGGCCTCGCCGACGGCGAGGACCCACTCGCCGACCAGGCCGATACGGGCGGAGCTCAGGCCCTCGGGCAGGGCGAAGGTCCGCTCGGCGCCGTCCAGCGCGGACCGACCACGGAGGTGCACCTGGCGGTTGCGGTCGACCCACGCGATCCGGTCGGCGCTCAGGGCCACCGGCGCGACGAGGATGCTCGCCCCGGCGGAGGTCGGCGCCTCGATCACCGTCATCCGCCCGGTCCGCAGGTCGACGACGCCCAGGTAGGTGAGGTCGTACGGGTCGGCGGACCGGCCGAAGCGGAGCACGGCCGCGGTGTCGTCGCCCGCGACGAGCCGCGCCATGTGCAGGTCGGCACCCGCGGGGAAGCCGGTCACGGGGATCCTGGTCCCCGTCGCGTCCCCGGCGCGCCGCAGGTAGTAGCCGGTGGTCGTCTGCCACGACTCCTCGGACTCGTACTGCTGGAAGAGCAGGGTGTCGCCGAGCAGACCCCGGTAGCTCGCGTCGCGCGGCATCGCCAGCGGCTGCTCGGTACCGGTGGCGAGGTCGCGGAGGTAGTGGTTGCCGGCGCCGCGCTCGACGTACGCGTACCGCCCGCCGACACCGGCCTCGGCGAAGGACGGGTTGCCGGAGCCGTACCCGAGGGACACGGTCGCGCCGGTCGCGAAGTCGGTCCAGTGGCGCTCGCCGCCGGAGTGCTCGTCGGAGTCCTCGGTCTCGTGCACGTACCCGCCGGCGCTGACGGCGCTCACCGTCGACTGCCGGGGCACGGTCCGCCAGTTGGGCGTGATGTCGAGCTGGTCACCGGGCGCGACGGCGGCGGGCACGGCGGTCGGTACGGCGGTCGGTACGGCGGCGGCCGGCGTCGCGCCGATCACCGAGGCGATGAGTGCTGCGGCCAGAACGGCCGTACCCGCGCGGCGGTCACGCGCGCGTGAAGAGCGTGGCAAGAAGGGTCCCTCCCCGGGAAACCTGAAGGTGAGGAGACAGGGCGGAACACCCCCGCGCCGGGCCCCCTGGCCGACGCTCGCCCCTGTCAACAGGCCGACAGTAACAGCAGCGACCGACCCCCGGCAGCCCGATTCGAACCCGTTCAAAGAAGCAGGGCCCGTACGACAACGAGGTGTCGTCCC
>NZ_JBHUYJ010000193.1:0-6609 GCF_042668715.1 Streptomyces sp. NPDC057271 | reverse complement strand
GCCTTGCGATCGCACGCTCCCCCAAGCTCTCGGCTGCGCTCGAGCAGGGGGGACCCCCATGACGCCGCCGGGCCCCCCTTCGGGCGGACGACGCTCCTTTGACGACACTCCCTAGCCCCTCCGAACCCGCGAGTCACTCTCCGTACACCCTCCCGTTCATTCCCATCTGCGAGCATCCCCCCGTGGACTACCCGAACGACCAGGCACCTGGCGCACCCATCCGCTCCGGCATCCCCGAGCACGGCCGCATCCCCAAGTACTACGCGGTGAAGGCGAAAGTCGCTTCGCTGATAGGCGAGTTGGGCGAGGGTGGGCTGCTGCCGACCGAGCGGGACCTCGCCGTCCGTTACGAGGTCTCGCGCGAGACGGTCCGTCAGGCCCTTCGTGAGCTGCTCCTCGAAGGACGGCTGCGCCGCCAGGGGCGCGGGACCGTGGTCGCCGGGCCCAAGCTGGAGCAGCCGCTCTCGCTCGCCAGCTACACCGAGGGCGTACGACGGCAGGGGCGCCGGCCCGGTCGTAGCCTCATCTCGCTCGACCGCTTCCCCTGCCCCGACGCGCTCGCGCCCGAGATCGGAGTCAAACGCGGCGAGTCCGTCTGGCACATGGAGCGCGTGCTGCTCGCCGACGACGAGCGGGTCGGGCTCGAGAGCACGTACGTCTCGGTGGCCCGCGTCCCCGGCCTGGACAGTGAGTTCGACCCCGACTCCTCCTTCTACCGCTACCTCGGCGAGAAGCTCGGGATCGGCTTCGGCGACGCCGACGAGCGGATCGAGACCGTGCTGGCCACCCCGCGCGAGGCCCTGCTCATCGGCACTCCGCCCGCGCTCCCGATGCTGCTGATCCACCGTCTCTCCCGCGACACCACCGGCCGGCCGCTGGAGCGCGTCCGCACGCTCTACCGTGGCGACCGCTTCAGCTTCACCGCGCACCTGGGGCAGCAGAGCTGACCCGAGCAGCTGACCCGACCCGACCCGACCTGAGCCGATCCGACCTCAGCCGACCCGACCCGACCTCAGTCGACCCGATCCGGCCCGCCCATTGGTAACGGAAAGATAACGGGTCTAGGCCAACCTTGTCGCCCCGTTCACCGTCCCGTTCTCATGCGGATCGCTCCGGGCCATTCGTCGCCAGGACCGTGAACGGCATGAAGGTGATCGTCGTAGGAGCCGGCGTGGTGGGAACCATGCACGCCTGGCACGCAGTGGAACGCGGCCACGAGGTCGTACACATCGAGCGCGAGGCCGAGGCGCGCGGGGCCTCGCTCCGCAACTTCGGTCAGATATGGGTGAGCGGCCGCGCGGGTGGAGAGGAGCTGGACACCGCGCTGCGCGCCCGCGAACTCTGGGAGGGCATCGGTGCCCGCGTGCCCGAGCTCGGCTTCCGGGCCATCGGATCGCTCACCCCCGTACGCAACGACCTGGAACTGGCCGTCGCCGAGGCCGCCCTCGCCCGGCCCGACGCGGCGGCCCGCGGCTACAGGCTGCTCACCGCCGACGAGGCGCGCCGGGTCAACCCCGCGCTGCGCGGGGAGTTCCAGGCCGCGCTGTTCTGCGAGCGGGACGCGGCCGTCGAGCCGCGCACCGCCCAACTCGCCCTGCGCAAGGCCCTGCTGGCCTCCGGGAAGTACACCTTCCTGCCGAACTGTGAGGTCCGTGACGTCTCCGGCGCCGAGGGCGTGGGCAACTGCGAGGTACGCGACGATCGCGGCGAGGTACACACCGGCGACGCCGTCGTCCTCTGCACCGGCGCCGCGCTCAGCGGCCTCGTCCGCGAGATCGCCGGTGACATCCCGGTCCGCCGCGTGCGCCTGCAGATGATGCAGACCGACCCGCTCGGCGAGCCGCTGACCACCTCCGTCGCCGACGCCGACTCCTTCCGCTACTACCCGGCGTACCGGTCGGACGCCCTGGACGCCCTCAACGCGGGCCAGGTGCAGGACCCGACCGCCGCCGCGCACAGGATGCAGCTCCTGATGGTGCAGCGCCTGGACGGCGGGCTGACCATCGGTGACACCCACGAGTACGAGCACCCCTTCGCCTTCGACACCCTCGAAGACCCCTACGAGCACCTCGTCCGCGTCGTCGAGTCCTTCCTCGGCCGCCCGCTGCCGAAGATCCGGCGCCGCTGGGCCGGTGTGTACGCGCAGTGCACCGACGTCAGCCGCGTCGTGCACCGGCAGAAGGTCCGCGAAGGCGTGTGGCTGGTGACGGGACCCGGCGGACGCGGCATGACCTGCTCGCCCGCCGTCGCCGAGACGACCGCGAACGAACTGGGCTGGTGAACACCATGACCGAGATCCACACGCACAACCGCACGTACAACCGCACGTACAACCACATGTTCAACCTCGTCGTACTGGACATGGCCGGTACCACCGTCGCCGACGGCGGTCTCGTCGAGCGGGCGTTCAGCGCCGCCGCCGAGCGCCTCGGCGAGGATCCGGCCACGATGATCGACTACGTCCGCGCCACCATGGGCGAGTCCAAGATCTCCGTCTTCCGCCACCTCTTCGGCGGCGACGAGCCCCGCGCCCAGCAGGCCAACGCCGCCTTCGAGGAGGCGTACGGAGAGCTGGTCGCCGACGGTCTGATCGCCCCGGTCCCCGGCGCGGCCGAGGTGATCGAGCGGCTGAGGGCGGAGGGCCGGACGGTCGTCCTGACCACCGGCTTCGCCCGGGTCACCCAGGACGCCATCCTCGACGCGCTCGGCTGGCGGGACCTGGTCGAGCTGACCCTCGGCCCGGCGGACGCGGGCGGCCGGGGACGTCCGTACCCGGACATGGTCCTCGGCGCCTTCCTCCGTACGGGAGTCGTCGACGACGTCCGGCAGATCGCGGTCGCGGGCGACACCTCGTACGACATGCTCAGCGGGGTCCGCTCGGGCGCCGGGATCGTGGCGGGCGTGCTGACGGGGGCGCACGACGAGGCGGCGCTCAGGGGGCACGGCGCCACCCACGTCCTCGCGTCGGTCGCGGATCTGCCGGCGGCGATGGCCCGGGCGGAGGCGGACCGGTGACGGCGCCCGACGCCGTCGTCGCGACGGGCGGGGCCGGTACGGTCGGCACGGTCGCCGCTGCCTCCGCAGCCGCCCGCAGCGGTATCCGCTTCGACTCCGTCTCCGTCGCCTACGGCGGGAACACCGTCCTCGAATCCCTCGACCTGACCGTCGAGCCCGGCGAGGTCATGGCCCTCCTCGGGCCCTCCGGCTCCGGCAAGACCACGGCCCTGCGCGCCGTCGCCGGGTTCGTGCGGCCGGCCTCGGGCCGGGTGTTCATCGGCGACCGCGACGTCACGGCCCTTCCGCCGCACAAGCGGGGGATCGGGATGGTCGTCCAGCAGTACGCCCTCTTCCCGCACATGCGGGTCGAGGACAACGTGGCCTTCGGCCTGAAAGCACAGAAGGCACGGAAGCCATGGAAGCCATGGAAGCCATGGAAGGCACAGAAGGAGCAGAAGGAACAGAAGGAACAGAAGGCGTGGAAGGAGCAGCAGGCGTGGAAGGAGCAGCAGGCGTGGAAGGCGCGTACGGCGTCGAAGGTGTCGAAGGCCGAGATCCCGGGGCGGGTCGCCGAGGCCCTGGAGATGACCGGGATGGCGGCCTACGCCAAGCGCTACCCTCGCGAGCTGTCCGGCGGACAGCAGCAGCGCGTCGCGATCGCACGGGCACTCGCCATCCGCCCGAACGTGCTGCTCCTCGACGAGCCGCTGTCGGCGCTCGACGCACAGCTGCGCTCCGGGATGCTCGCCGAACTGGCGCGGCTGCACCGTGAGTTGCCGGACGTCTCGATCCTGTACGTCACCCACGACCAGGTGGAGGCGCTGACCCTCGCCGACCGGATCGCCGTCATGGACAAGGCCCGGCTCCAGGACTGCGGCACGCCGCAGGACCTGTACCGCCGTCCGCGTACGGAGTTCACGGCGTCGTTCGTCGGCAACGCGAACCTGCTGCCGGTGACGGCGGGCGCGGGCGGGGTGACGTTCGGCGGCGCCGCGCTGAAGGTCGCCACCGACGGCGTCGCCCCGGGCGCGGGCGCGACGCTCTGCGTCCGGCCGCACCTCGTCGGCCTCGGCGAGGGCCCGAACGCGCTGCGGGGAAGGATCGCGGAGGTGCAGTGGCGGGGCTCGACACACCGTCTGTACGTCGACGTGGAGGGGCACCGTGTGAAGGCGGACGTCCGCGAGCTGCGGGAGACGCCGGCGCTGGGGGACGAGGTCACGCTGCACTTCGCGCCGGAGGACGGGGTGCTGCTGGGGGCGGGGGTGTCCGATGGGTAGCCCCGGCGCGCCGGTCATGACGGCTGAACGGGTTCGTGGCAGTGTCCCCACCGTCCCCCGGACTCCGTCCGGGGGGACCCCCGCTCCGGCGGAACGTATGCCCACGACGATCCTCTGGGCCCTCCCGCCCGTCGTCGTTCTGGCGCTCGTCTTCCTCTACCCGCTCGCCCTCGTCGTCCAGGAGTCCCTCGCTCCCGGTGCCTACGCCGACGTCTTCGGGTCCGAGGCCTTCCGGAAGGCGCTCGTCACCACCGTGTGGCTCGCGGTCGGGGCCACGGCCGGGTGTCTCGTCCTCGGGTTCGCGCTCGCGCTCGTCGTGGCGTTCGTGCCGTTCCCCGGCGGGAAGGAGGTGTCGAAGTTCATCGACGTCTTCCTGTCCTTCCCGTCCTTCCTGATCACCCTCGCGCTCCTCTTCCTCTACGGCACGGTCGGCATGGCCAACGGTCTGTGGACGGACGTCACGGGCGCCGAGGCCGGGCCCTTCCAGTTCCTGACCACGCCCTGGGGGGTCCTCCTCGCCGAGATCACGTACTTCACGCCCTTCGTGATGCGTCCGCTCCTCGCCGCGTTCTCGCAGATGGAGACCGCACAGCTGGAGGTCGCCTCCTCCCTCGGGGCGAAGCCGCTGCGGATCGTCCGGCAGGTGATCCTGCCCGAGGCGCTGCCCGCGCTCGCCGCCGGCGGAAGTCTCGTCCTGGTCATGTGCCTGAACGAGTTCGGGATCGTCCTCTTCACCGGCGCCAAGGGCGTCACGACCCTCCCGATGCTCGTCTACGGCAAGGCCATCCTCGAATCCGACTACGCCGCCGCCTGTGTCGTCGCCGTGGTCAACGTCGCGATCTCCGTCGGCCTCTACGCGGTCTACCGGGCGGTGACCAGGTCCGGCGGCCGGAGGCCGGCGCGGACGTCCGCGGTGCCGTCAGCCGCGACCGCGGCGGGGCGTGAGGCACCCCGGCGCCGAGCGCCGCGAGGGCGGCCGACGGAAGGCAGGCTCCGCCGTGTTGGTGCATAGCCGTACGGGGAAGTGGACGGCCTGGACCGTCTTCGCGGTCCTCTTCGTCCCGCTCTTCGCCCTCCCCCTCCTCGTGATCGTCGCCGCGTCGTTCTCCACGAACTGGTCCGGGGCCTTCCCCTCCGGGCCGACCGCCGAGCACTACACGGCCGCCGTGCGGGGGGAGTCGCTCCAGGCGCTGACCACCAGCCTGGTCACCGCCGTCACCGCCGGCCTGCTCGCGCTGACCGTCGGCACGTGGGCGGCGCTCGCCGCCGACTCCCTGCGGAAGAACGGCCGCCGGTTCCTCGACGCGCTGTTCATGCTGCCCGTCGCCGTGCCCTCGGTCGTCGTCGGTCTCGCCGTCCTGGTCGCCTTCTCGCAGCCGCCCGTGCTGCTGAACGGCACGCGCTGGATCGTGATCCTCGCGCACACCGTCCTTGTCACGGCGTTCGCCTATCAGTCGGTCTCGGCGGCCATCCTCCGTCTCGACCCGATGTACGAGCAGGCGGCGGCCAGCCTCGGCGCCCGCCCCGCGTACGTCCTGCTCCGGGTGAGGCTGCCGCTCCTGCTGCCGTCGCTCAACGCGGCCGCGGGACTCTGCTTCGCCCTCTCCATGGGCGAGTTGAGCGCCACGATGATGCTCTACCCGCCGGACTGGCTGCCGCTGCCGGTACTGATCTTCACCGCCACCGACCGCGGCTCCCTCTTCACCGGCTCGGCGCTCGCCGTGGTCCTCATGGCCACGACCCTGCTCGTCCTGCTCGCCGTCTCCCGTATCCGTACCAAGGCGTCCTACCGCTAAGTCCCTCAGGAGAGAACGACGTTATGCGCACCTCGTACAGATTCGTCAAGCCGATCGCCGCCGTCACCGGCAGCCTCACCCTCGCCGCCACCCTCACCGCCTGCGGCGGGTCCACCGCCGCCTCCGACGAGAAGGTCGTCACCATGTACAGCGCGGACGGTCTCAAGGGGGAGAAGGGCGACGGCTGGTACGACAAGGTTTTCGCCGACTTCGAGAAGGAGACCGGCATCAAGGTGAAGTACGTCGAGGGCGGTTCGGGCGAGATGGTGCAGCGCGCCGTCCGCGAGAAGAGCAACACCCAGGCCGACGTCATCGTGACGCTGCCGCCCTTCATCCAGCAGGCCGACTCCAAGGGGCTTCTCCAGGCGTACACCCCGAACGGCTCGGAGCAGGTCGACGGCGCCGACAAGGCCGACGACGGCAAGTGGACCTCCGTCGTCAACAACTAGTGCCGCATCAGGCAACGTTCGCCCCGTCGTGACGTGGCGCCCGGTCGCTGTTCCGGGCGGCACTGGACGGCCAGAATGATCACGTGGCTG
>NZ_JBHUYJ010000192.1:0-6729 GCF_042668715.1 Streptomyces sp. NPDC057271 | reverse complement strand
CCGCTCAAACGGGCCGAGCACCGCAACCGGACACCAACCGCACCGAACACCATCACCACCACCCGACAAGGCACAACCTAAGTCACCGGCATTGGGGCTAACCCACCCGCGGCCCGCCCCTACCGATCGGTAGCGTGTTCTACCAGTCCTCGCGCGACGACGACGAGGACGTGAACTTCCGTACGACGTAGATCACTCCGCCGACGAGGGCGACGAAGATCAGCGCCTTGAAGAGCAGACCGATCACGAACGTCGCGATGCTGGTGATCAGACCGCCGAAGACGAACAGGGCGATGACGGGTATGGCGACCCACTTCACCCACCAGGGCATTCCCGCGAGAATCTCTCGTACCGCCATCGCGCTTCCCTCATCTCCGCAGAGTCCGTCCCGCGCACTCTGCGCCGGACACTCTCGATGCTAGGGGGACACCTGTGCCCGCGGGGGCCTCGTAGCCCTTGCTCCCCCCTGATCCGCCCCCTAGGGGAGTCCGGCCGTCCGGCGGCTCCGGCCCTTCGGCCGCTCCGGCCCTTCGGCGGACAGCTCGCAGGCGGCTCAGCTCTCCGGCGGCGAGAACACCACCATGACTCGCAGGTCCTCGGTGATGTGGTGGAACTTGTGGGCGACACCGGCCGGCACATAGACCACGCTGCCGCGCGCCACCTGCGTCGTCTCCATCCCGACCGTGATCGCGGCCCGCCCGCTCACGACGAAGTACACCTCGTCCTGACCGTGCGGCTGCTGTGGGTCGAGCGAGCCCGCGTCGAGGGCGTACAGACCGACGGACATGTTCCGCTCCCGCAGGAACTGGAGGTACGCACCGTCGTTTGCGGCGCGCTCCGCCTCGAGCTCGTCCAGTCGGAATGCTTTCATCGGTCGTCTGCCCCTGCCGTTGGCCCGATCATGTCTGCCACGATCAGACACATGATGAATTTCGTAGTCAAGACGCTCGCGAACGCGGGTGCCCTGGGAGTGGCCGTCTGGCTGCTGTCGCCGGACATCGAGCTGACCGGCAACAGCACCGCCGACAAGGCCTGGACACTCATACTCGTCGCTCTGGTCTTCGGCCTGGTGAACTTCTTGGTGAAGCCGGTCGTCAAGCTGATCTCGCTTCCGCTCTTCATCCTCACCCTCGGCCTGATCACCCTGGTGATCAACGCCCTGATGCTCCTGCTCACGTCCTGGCTGGCCGACACGATCGGGCTGGACTTCCACGTCGACGGCTTCTGGACCGCCGCCCTCGGAGGCCTGATCATCTCCGTCGTCTCCTGGGCGCTCAACATCGTCCTCCCCGACGGGGACTGAGTGCGGACGACGACGTACCGCGTCTGCTTCGTCTGCACAGGCAACATCTGCCGCTCGCCGATGGCCGAGTCCGTCTTCCGCGCCCGCGTGGAGGAGGCCGGCCTGGCGGGCGCGGTCGAGGTGGACAGCGCCGGTACCGACGGCTGGCACGAGGGCGACGCCGCCGACCCTCGTACGGTCGCCGTCCTGGAGGAGCACGGCTACGCCTCCGGACACACCGCCCGCCAGTTCCGCGCCTCGTGGTTCCCCGCCCTCGATCTGGTGATCGCTCTCGACGAGGGACATCTGCGGGCACTGCGGGCGCTCGCGCCGACCCCGGAGGACGCGGCGAAGGTGCGGCTGCTGCGCTCGTACGACCCGGCGGCCGACGACCTCGACGTGCCTGACCCGTACTACGGGGGTGCGGAAGGTTTCGAGGAGTGCCTTGAGATGGTGGAGGCGGCGAGCGAGGGACTGCTGGCCGCGGTGAGCGAGAGTATGGAGGGTCGGGCGGCATGAGCACGGACACGTTCGGGGGCGCCGAGGACCTCGGCGCCGTCGGCGACGGGACACGGGCGGTGCGGGCGGGACTCCCCGAGCCGGTGAAGTACGAACCGACCCTGCCGGGCCCGGTCTTCGCCGCCCACTTCCATCTGCCGGGCGACCCCACCGGGCCCTACACCTACGGCCGGGACGAGAACCCCACCTGGACCCGTCTGGAGCGCGCCATCGGGGAGCTGGAGGCACCGGGGGAGCCTGCCGTCGAGACGCTCGTCTTCGCCTCGGGCATGGCCGCCATCTCCGCCGTCCTCTTCTCCCAGCTGAAGGCGGGCGACACGGTCGTCGTGCCGGACGACGGCTACCAGGCCCTGCCCCTGGTGCACGAGCAGCTCCGGGCGTACGGGATCGAGGTCCGCACCGCGCCCACCGGCGGTGACGCCCAGCTGTCCGTACTGGAGGGCGCGCGGCTGCTGTGGATCGAGGCACCCTCCAATCCCGGGCTCGACGTCTGCGACATCCGCCGTATGGCGCGGGCCGCCCACGAGGCCGGGGCGCTGGTCGCCGTCGACAACACCCTGGCCACTCCCCTCGGCCAGCGGCCCCTGGAGCTGGGCGCGGACTTCTCCGTCGCCAGCGACACCAAGGGGATGACCGGCCACGGCGACATCCTCCTCGGCCATGTCAGCTGCCTCGACCCGGAGCTCGCGGCCGGCGTCCGGCGCTGGCGCAAGATCGTCGGGGCCATCCCAGGTCCCATGGAGGCCTGGCTCGCGCACCGTTCCCTGGCCACGCTCCAGCTCCGCATCGACCGGCAGTGCACCTCGGCGCTCGCTCTCGCGGAGGCACTGAGCAAGCGGGGAGAGGTGACCGGGCTGCGGTATCCCGGGCTGCCGGACGACCCGTCCCACGCGGTGGCCGCGACGCAGATGAAGCGCTTCGGGCCCGTGGTCTCCTTCACCCTTGCCGACCGGGAGCGAGCGGAGCGGTTCCTCGACGCGCTGCGGCTCGTGGACGACGCCACGAGCTTCGGCGGTGTGCGCTCGACGGCCGAGCGGCGCGGTCGGTGGGGCGGCGACGCCGTGCCGGAGGGTTTCATCCGCTTCTCCGTCGGAGCGGAGGACCCGGAGGACCTGATCGCGGATGTCCTGCGCGCCCTCGACGTGACGGAAGCGGCCACCACCGGCTGAGACCCCCCGCGTGATGCCCGCGCGAACGTCCGACTGGTTTCGGAGCGCCCCAGCACAGAACCGGGGCGTTCCGAGCCTCCCCCCTCATGGCTCGGAACGCCCGGGTTCCACGCGCGGAGAACCGCCTGCACAAGGCTAGTTGACTCAGCGTCAGTGTCCAATCACGGTAGCGACAGAGACCTATCGACTTATTTATAGTTGGTCGGTCCTGAGGCGCAGTCAGCCGACCGCCTGAGTCGAGGCCGACACGGCCGGGAGGGGGCGGACATGGATCTCGCCCTACTGCGCACCTTCGTCGCGGTGCACCGGGCCGGCTCCTTCACCCGCGCCGCGGCCCTTCTCGGCCTCTCCCAGCCCGCGGTCACCAGCCAGATCCGCACCCTGGAACGCCAGCTGGGCCGCCCGCTCTTCCTCAGACAGGCCCGTGGGGTCACCCCCACCACCATCGGCGACGAGCTCGCCCACCGCGCCGCCCCGCATCTCGACGCGCTCGTGGAGATCGCCGAGACCGGTCTGGACGAGGAGAACGGCGTCCGCACCCTCCATCTCGCCGGGCCCCCCGAGTTCACCTCGGCGCGGGCGCTGCCCGCCCTCACCCCGCTGGTCGCCCAGGGGCTGGCCGTGCGGGCCGCGTTCCCCGCCACGACCGAGGAGATCCTCGACGGGCTCGCCGCGGGCCACCACGATCTGGCCATCGCCACCGCCCGCCCACGCGGGGGGCTGTTCCACTCCGCGCCGCTCTGCGACGAGGAACATGTCCTGGTCGCAGCGCCGCGCTGGGCCGCCCGGCTCGCGCCCGACCTGCTCCTGCGCAGGGATGCCGTGGTCCTGGAGCAGCTGCCGGTGGTCGAGGTGCACGAGTCGCTGCCGTTCGTCTCCCGCTACTGGGCGACCGTCTTCGAGACCAAGCCGGCCGCGACCGCCACCGTCGTGGCGCCCGACCTGCGGGCCGTCCTGGAATCCACGGCCTCCGGGGCGGGCCTCGCCGTCCTGCCCCGCTATCTGTGCGAGGAGGCCCTGGAGCAGGGCCGCCTCGTGGCACTGCTCGATCCGCCGGTGCCGCCGCTGCGGACGTACTTCCTGATCGTCCGGACCGGGACCCTCGCACTGCCGCACATCGCGCGGGCGCACGAGTGGCTCCTGCGAGCCTCCGGAGACTGGTGAGTTTCAGGACACCCGTGGCGGGCCATTTTCTTCCCATGACCGAACGTCCTGTGGTCAAGCGCACCGCACGCGCCATTCTGCTCGATGGAAACGACCTCATCCTCATCAAGCGCACGAAGCCGGGGATGGATCCCTACTGGGTGACGCCCGGCGGCGGGGTCGAGCCCTCGGACACCACCGTTGTCGAAGCCCTGCACCGCGAAGTGCACGAGGAGCTGGGGGCCAAGGTCACCGATGTGGTCCCCTGCTTCGTCGACACCGTCGAGCACATCGTCGACGGCGGTGTCTCGGGAGTGAAGGTCCAGCACTTCTTCGTCTGCCGGCTCGACTCGATGGACCCCTCGCTGCGGCATGGGCCCGAGGTGGAGGAGCCCTGCGGCGAGTACGAGATCGTCCGGGTGCCCTTCAGCCGGGTCGGCATCGCCGCAGTCCATCTCGTGCCGTTGTCCCTGCGTCACTACCTGGACGGCAACATCGAGGGCGTCCGCGCGATGCACGCCCCCGACCTGGGCTGACCGGGCCGAGGAGCGCGTTCCTGGGCCAGGAGCGAGCCTCCGGGCTAGGACACCAGCTCCGTCAGAAGGTCGTGGCGGATCCGCTCTGCGGGGATACCGACCCCCCGCAGGGCGTCGACCCCACGCCGGATCATGCCGGGCGGGCCCGACAGATAGGCCTCGTACTCGGTCCACGGGCCGTACTGGCGCACGGCGTCCGGCAGCTGTGCCTGGTCCTCGGTGACCGGGCGCACCGACAGCCAGGGGTAGGTCTTCTGCAGCCGCATCATCGTGTCGATGTCGTACAGGTCATGGCCGCTGCGCGCGCCGTAGAACACCTCTACGGGGCGTCGGTCCCCGTGCTCGGCGACATCCTCGACCAGCGCCTTGATGGGCGCGATCCCGGTACCGCCGCCCAGGCACAGCAGCCCGTTGTCCGTGGAGTGGTCGACCGTCATCGACCCCGCGGGCGGGCCGAGACGCAGCACGTCGCCGGGGCGCGCGTGGTGCACCAGGGCGTTGGAGACCCAGCCGGCCGGCACGGCCTTGACGTGGAGGGCGAGCAGCCCGTCAGGGCGGGGAGCCGAGGCGAAGGAGTAGTGCCGCCAAACGCGAGGCCACCACGGCGTCTCCAGCGTCGTGTACTGGCCGGCGACGAAGGTGTACGGGTGGTCGGGCCGGAGCGTGATCACCGCGATGTCCGGGGTCCGTAGATCGTGCGAGACGACCTCGGCCTGCCACCAGGCGGGCGCGTGCAGCTCGTTCTCGGCCGCCGCGTCGATCATGATCTGCGAGATCGTCGTGTACGTCCGCACCCAGGCGGCCTCGGTCTCCTCGCTCCAGGTCAGGGTGGCGTACCGGATCAGCGCGCCGATCAGCGCCTCGCCGACGGCCGGGTAGTGCGTCGGCCGGGTCCCGTACTTACGGTGTCCCCGGCCCAGGTTCTGGAGGTACTCCGTGAGTACGGCTGCGTCGTCCATGTGCTCGGCCGCCGTCAGCAGCGCCTTGAGGAGGCGGTCGCGCTGGGTGTCCATCGCCGCGGGGAACATCGCGCGCAGTTCGGGGTGGCGGACGAAGAGCAAGGCGTAGAAGTACGAGGTCACCTTGTCGGCGACGGGAGCGATCTCGGCCAGGGTGCGGCGTATGAGGATCGCGTCGGGGGACGGTCGGTCCGGAGACGATCCCGGAGCTATCCGGGGCGGCTCTTCGCCGTCGTCGTGTACGGCCTCTTCCATCGTGTGCCTCGCCTCACGCCTGCGGCTCTTGTCGCCGCAGCTTGACAGGTTCGACCTCCGTTCGGACAGAAAGCGGAATTCTCGGGCATTAGCCCCGTTGCGCGGGCTAGGCTGCGCTCTTTCGGATCAGGTCGTAGGCCTCGCGCAGATCGCCCCCGGTGTAGCTGTGGCGCGACAGCCCGACAAGGTGGTGATCGGCGTTGACCGCCACGCTGAGCGGCACGGCAGCGAAGAGCTCCGCATCGGACATCGAGTCGCCATAGGCCACGCAGTCCTCCATGCCCAGCCCGTACTCCGCGCAGAGTCGGCGCGCGATGCTCACCTTCGCGGCGGCGTTGAGGATTCCCGGACGGTGGATGGGCGCGGTGAACGGAACAGCCGGCCAGCGGGAGCCATGGGCCGCATCGGCCCCCCAGTCGAGAAGGCGCCCGACGAAGAAGTCCGGCGAGAGCGAGATGACGGCGCAGCGCCCTCCCTGAGCGTGGATGTCCGCCCAGACCTCGCGAATACCCGCCAGCCAGGGAGCCCCTTCGAAAGCGGCCGTGACCTGCTCCTGAGTCAGTGCGGACCAGAGGGCATGGGCCTGGACCGCGAACTCGTCCGGCGCCATCCCGTCCAGCAGGAACCTGCGCTCCAAGGCGGCGATCTCCTCGGTGACGCCAAGCTGCCGCGAGATCTCGACCGCGGCCGCCGAGCCCCTGATCAAGGTGCCGTCGAGATCGAAGAGATGGAGCATGCCCGCGCCCGGAGAAGTGGTCATGTACGCCGAGGCTAGTGTTCTGAGTCTGGAATTCTGTTTAGATGTAGGCTTTCGGTATGGCGATGGGGCGGCCGAAGGCCGAGTTGGTGCTGACCGATGAGGAGCG
>NZ_JBHUYJ010000191.1:0-6792 GCF_042668715.1 Streptomyces sp. NPDC057271 | reverse complement strand
CCTAGAGACACGCCCTCCAGGCGGCCACACCCATGTCCCCGCAGGTCAGACCCCACTTTCGGCTCTCTAGGCCGCCGAATTATGTCGAACCCGGGTCGGTGGCCGATCCGACATGACAGTCACGTCCGGGACGGCTTCCGGTCTGATGGGGGCGCTCGGATCGTCTCCGGAGCACGGCACCGGGGCGGCGGACGGAGGTTCCGGCCGCCGCCGCAGTTGTGTCTCAGCCGACATTGCGCCCGGGCTGCTCCGCCACGCCTGCCGCGATCTTCCGGGCGACCTGGTCGGCCAGCTTCTGGTCGCCGAGCCGTGTCCACCACCCCGTGGTCAGCTCCGTGCCCGCTGGTACCCAGGTCCGCATACGGCGACGGAGGTGTACGTCGTCACTCCGGCCCGAAACGGAGTAGTCCAGGTGGATGGTCAGCCCGCGGTAGAGGAAGTCCTCGGCGACCAGGTGCCAGTGTGAGGGGGACTTCATGACCGTCCGCCAGGTGCAGGGCACCCGGTCCTCGGTGTCGGGATCGGTGAAGAACTCCGTGAACCGGTACCCGACTTCGGTGATGTCCGCGTTCTCCTTCTCAAGCCCGTCGGAGCCCTGGATGATGTCGCGCATCCCCCGGCCGTCGGACCGCGTCAGGAAGTCCCAGATCGCCGGGGCCAGTGCCGGGACCGGCACCTCGCTGTCGACGACGAGCAGCTCGCCGTCCCGTTCCGGCGTGCTCATCCCTTCACCACCAGGGGCAGTTCCCGGACCATGTGGTGAAAGACGGCATCCGACCAGACCGGCTCCGAGGCGGCGGCCAGACGAGGGAACCGGGCATGGATACGGGGCAAGCTGATGCCCAGTTCGGCGCGGGCCAGCCCGGCGCCGACACAGAAATGAATACCGCCGGCGAATCCCAGTGACGCCTTGGTCTCGCGGGCCGGGTCGAATCGGTCCGGGTCGGGAAACACCTCGGGGTCGCGATTCGCAGCGCCGAGCAGGAGCCGGACACTGGATCCCGCCGGTACGGTTCCGCCGGGGAACTCGACGTCGCGGGTCGCGAAGCGGAGGAACGGGGTGATCGTCGTCGGCGGGTCGTAGCGCAGCGTCTCGTTGACGAAGGCGGCCACATCGCCCTGGTCTTTGCGGAGCCAGGTGAGCTGCTGCGGATTCTCCAGCATCGCTAACACACCGTTGCTGATGCCAGCGGCCGAGGTCTTGAACCCCGCGCACCACAACGCCCAGATCATGGGGATGAGTTCGCTATCCTCGAGCTCCTCGGTCCCCTCGCCGACCTTCTTGGCCAGCGCCGTGACCAGGTCGTCCCGGGGATCCCTGCGCCGCTGTGCGATCAGGGCGCCGAGGTAGTCCTCCATGTCGGAGCAGTGCTTGTCCGCGACGGCGAGCACCTCGTCGGGTGCCTCCGGATGGGCGCTCAGTACCCCCTCGACGAGAGAGGACAGCCATGCCCGGTCGCCCTCCGGTACTCCCAGCAGGTCCGCGATCGTCGCGACCGACAAGGGCTCTGCCACGGTGCGGTGCAGATCGACCGTTTCGCCGTCCAGCAGCGGCTCGGCAACTTCGTCCAGCAGGCGATCGCAGATGCGGGCGATGCGGGGCCGCAGCACGTCGACCCGGCGCGCGGTGAAATCGCGACTGAGCACCTTGCGCAGCCTGGTGTGTTCGGGAGGGTTCGTCAATGCGATGCTGCCGGCGAAAATCCTCACCGAACGGCGCCGGAGAGCCTCCGGATAACGGGCCTCCAGCATGGAGCGGTCCGGGCTGACGAACACCGTGCCGCTTTCCTGGAGCACATGAGAAACGTCGGCATGCCGGCTGAGCAGGTAGGAACCGGTCGTCGTACGGTGCACCGGGTCATGCGTGCGCAGCCATTCCAGGAACGGATACGGATTCCTGCGGTTCTCCGGCTCCAGCAGCCGCTGCATGGCGTCAAGCGGTGCCTCTTCCAGGGCTGTTCGACTGTTCATGTGTGACAACACCTCTCCGAGAAGATGGGTCTTCCTTTCACTGGAGGGCTGCCGTCAGCCGGACACGGTTCGGGGAACCACCTGCAGCGGAAGTGCGCTCGGCGACACGGAAACCTTTACCACCTCGGTCACCTCGTGCCCAGGAACCGGCCGCAGCTCCCAGTGGGGTGCGATGCCTACCAGGGCGGACATGACCGCGGTCCAGGCATAGCGGTCACCGATGCACTGGCGGTTCCCGGCCCCGAAGGCGAAGTAGGCGTTGCGGGGGATCTCTTCGGCCCGGCCGGGCAACCAGCGGTCGGGGTCGAGACGCATCGGATCCTCGTAGATCGATGGGTCCCTGTGCATGGCGATGGGGCTGATCAGCACCTGGGTGTTCGCCGGAATGGGCACACCGCCGAGGGTCACATCCGTCACCGTACGCCTGATGAGCAGCCAGAACGCGTAGAGGCGGAAGACCTCCCGTGCCACGCGGCCGGTGTAGTCGAGCGCCATCAGATCCTCGAGGCCCGCGGGGCGGTCACCGATCACCTCCTTCACCTCGGCGGCGATGCGGTCGGCCACGTCGGGCGTCCGGCTGAGCTGGTACAGCGCCCAGGCCAGCGCATTGGCGGTGGTGTCTCGGCCGGAGAGCGCGATCGTGATCACCTGGTCCCGGATCAGGTCGTCGCTCATGGACTCGCCGGTGTCCGGGTCGTGCGCGTGGATCAGCATGGACATCAGGTCCACGTCGTCGGCCCCGGCGGCCCGGTAGTCGTCGACCGCGCGCCGGCAGGCACCCCAGATGTGCTGCATCGCCTGGTTGAACCGCCGGTTCGCCGATGTAGGCAGCTTCTCCATCAGCCCCAGCGGGGCCAGCGTGCGCTTCATGATGCCGTCCTGGACGGCCGGGAAGGATTCTTCGAGCGCGCGACTGGCCTCCTGACCGAGGCGCGAGGAGAAAAACGTCCGGGCAACGAGCGTGAGGGCCGCCTCCTGCATCTCGTCATCCATGGACACCACTTGTCCGGGCCGCCAGGACTCGGCGCGCTCGGCCAGACAGGCGCCCATGATCTCGGCGTAGCGGGCGATCTGCTTGCGGTGGAAGGCAGGCTGCATCAGCCGCCGCTGCTGCCGATGGAATTCGCCGCTGCTCACGCTGGCCAGCCCGTCACCCACGAACTCCCGGACCTTCTCCCAGAAGACCCCTTTGTCGTAGTGGTGCGCGTCGTTCACGAAGACCCGCCGGATGAGATCGGGATCGTTGACGACGTACGCCGGTTTCGGCCCGAAGCGGATCCGGACCACGGGACCTTGGGACCTCAGGCACTGGAAGAAGTCGAGGGGCCTGCGGCGCAGCTCGACCAAATGTCCGAGTACCGGGAGGCGGCCGGGCGCGTCGGAAACGGGTACCGGTACCGGCGACCGCAGGCCCGGCTGTCGGTGTTCCGCGGTTTCATGGGAACGGTTCATCCCGCGGCCTCCTGCTCATCGCGCGGGAAGTCCCGGATCTCCCGCGCCATCGGACCGGCATTCTCGATGTGCAGGTGGTGGCCGCCGGGCAGGGTCGTGTGCCGCAGAGGCGTTGCGGCTGCCACCCATGCCAGGTCGAACGGGGACGCCACCTGTGCCTGCTCGGCGGTGAGGACGAGCATGGGTGCCATGACGGACCGTACGAACTCCTGGACCTCGTCCTCGGTGAGGGCATCGATGAAGGGGTACCGCGACCTGGGGCCGGTCCGCCAGGTGTGGCCTTCGAATGTCTCCACCAGGTCCCGTTCGCTGAGCAGCTCAGCCGTGTCCAGACGGCAGTCCGCGCCCCTGGCACGGGTCCGCACTGCCTGTGACCGCGTCCTGAAGTACGGCCGAGCACCGTCCTGGAGGGCAGGGACGTTGTCCCAGTTGTCCATGGCGAATTCGGACGGGTCCTCCATGACGACTCCGCTCGGGGGCCGGCAGGACCGGAAGTACACGAACGTCTCGCCAGCGACCAGCGCCGGCTCGAGGCCGTGCTGGGCGAAGACTTCTGCAAGCATGTGCATCCCTGCTCGATATCGGGTAGTCGATGCTGCGAATGTGATCACTGTGATCAGCCACTCTCGCCGGCATTGGCGTGTCGCGTCATGGCACCGCATCAAAGAGTATTCACGCAGATGTGCCTTTGATGGTCTCGATTCTCAGTAGCAGTGGACGACGTCTCGCACAACGGATATCGGGTCGGCGCCGGGCGAGGCAATACCCACTCCGTTTCACTGGCCGGTTGGCATGGCCGCTATAGCCGATCGGCCACATCTGCACAACCGGGATCCACCCGGCAGATTCCGGCGAGCGCCAGTCGCCGCCGGACGACGTCCACGGCTCGTTCCCCGTCCCTCGGATGCGTGCCCGGTCGCGGAACAGCTGTCCGTCCGTAGCTATTCAGCGGGGTGCGGCCGGTGCGGTGACCGGGCGGTGTGATCGCTAGTGTCCTGAGTCGGTAGTTCATTGGCGGTTGTAGGGTTGGGGGATGCCGGGCCCGAAGCCGTTGTCATTGGAGTTGTCCGAGTGTGAACGCCGCGTACTGCGGGGCTGGTTGCGCAAGCGGACCGCGGGGCAGGCCCTGGTGCTGCGCGCGAGGATCGTGCTGGCCTGCGCCGAGGGCCGCCCGAACGCGCAGGTCGCGCAGGAGCTCGGTATCTCGCGGGAGACGGTGCGCAAGTGGCGGTCCAGGTTCGCTTCCGACCGTCTTGAGGGAGTCGTCGACGCTCCGCGCTCCGGTGCCCCGCGCAGGATCACGGACGAGCAGGTCGAGTCCCTGGTCGCCCGGACCCTCGACCAGGCACCCCCTTCGGGGGATTCGCACTGGTCGACGCGGTCGATGGCCCAGGCTGCGGGCATGTCGCAGTCCGCGGTCTCCAGAATCTGGCGGGCGTTCGGCCTCAAACCGCACATCGTGCAGACCTGGAAGCTGTACACCGACCCGCAGTTCGTGACCAAGGTCCGCGACGTGGTGGGCATCTACCTCGCCCCGCCCGAGAACGCCCTGGTGTTGGCGGTGGACGAGAAGTCGCAGATCCAGGCCCTGGACCGCACCCAGCCCGTGCTACCGCTGGCACCGACAACGCCGGCGCGGATGACCCACGACTACGTCCGGCACGGCACCACCAGCCTGTTCGCCGCCCTGGACATCGCCTCCGGCTCGGTCATAGCCCAGCACTACCGACGCCATCGCCACCAGGAGTTCCTCCGTTTCCTGAAGACCATCGACGCCGCCGTACCCAAGGACCTGGACCTGCACCTGGTCCTGGACAACTACGCCACCCACAAGACCGAAGCGGTCAAGAAATGGCTGCTGCGACACCCCCGCTTCCACCTGCACTTCACCCCCACCTCGGCATCCTGGCTCAACCTCGTGGAGCGCTGGTTCGCCGAGCTGACCTGCCGCAAACTCCGCCGCTCGGCCCACCGCAGCGTCATCGAGCTCGAACGCGACATCCGAGGCTGGATCCAGGGTCCCTTGCGTGATCAGGTTTTGTCCGTGTTCATCCGGTGAGTCCGAGGGCCGTCAGGGGCCGGTCCCAGTCGGGGGCGGCTTCGCGCAGGGCAGCGGCGATGTTGGTGCGTCCGTCCTGGCGGTGGACGCTGATCGCGAGGTTGCGCAGGCCGGCCATGACACGCGGAAGTCGGCCGACATGGATCTTGGAGTCGTCCTCGCGGAAGGTGCGGTCCCGGACGTGGTGCAGGAGATTCTCGATCTTCCAGTGGCCGCGGATCCAGGCGGCGAGCTGAGCACCGCTCGCGGCGCCGGGCGGCAGGCTGGTGATCAGGTAGACGCGCTCGATGGTGAGCTTGCCGCTGGTGAAGTCATGCCTCCAGCGAACGACTTGGAGGGCCTGCTTCGCATCGGGGTAGTCGATGTGGGCGAAGGCCGCGGTCTTCAGCCTGCGGACCTCCTGGCGGTGGTGGGCGCGGGTGCGTTCGTAGTGGTCCAGGGTGATGTCCTGCCAGGGCAGTCGGCGGACGCGGTCGAACATGCCGGGGTGGTTGGCCTTGACCTGCGTGATGTAGTGGGCGCCGCGTGTTCGGAGGTAGGCGCCGTGGGCGTGCTGGGTGTGCAGGGCATCGGTGAGGAACGCTCCGATCGCCCGGTCCAGGGCATCGCCGTCGAGTTGGACGAGGAGGCGTCGCAGGGTGTGCGGGTGGGGAACGCAGACCGCGCCGGTCAGCGGGTCCACGGGGAATCCGAGAACCCGGCAGGCCCACGCGGGCGCATCGCTGATCCATTCGGTGATCGCGGCGAGCGAGCGGGCGCCGGCCAGGACACTCGCCGCGGCGGCGGTCACCAGCGCCGACAACGGATAGCGGCGTCCGCGACAGCCGCGCGGGTCGGGGACCAGGTCCAGGAATCCGGACAGACGGACCGCGTCCGTCAGCGGAGCCGGAGCGGAAGCCCGGGCCAGTTGTTCCAGCGGGGCAGGCATGAGGGAAGATGCAGGAGCAGGCACGGACTCACCAAGCATTCATGGGACTTCGACACTCACATGATCACTGAGGCTGTGCCTGCACTGCGTTCCCCTGCCCGAACCGGGAGGCTCACCCTGCCTCACGACGAGTCCGGCGAACCGGACGATCTTCGATCTTGCAAGGGCCCCTGAGGCTGGATCAACGAGTGGAACAAGAACCCCAAGCCGTTCGTGTGGACCAAGACCGCAGACGAGATCCTCGAAACCCTCGCCGCATACTGCACACGAACTAACGACTCAGGACACTAGTACTCCAGCAGGATTTCGCTGTCTGACCTGGTCTTTCGCCGGGTGGCGGGAGTGTAGCGGGACTTCGGGCGTGCGGGGGCGGTCTCAGGGA
>NZ_JBHUYJ010000190.1:0-6830 GCF_042668715.1 Streptomyces sp. NPDC057271 | reverse complement strand
CGACCCGAAACCTTACGTGTGGACCAAGACTGCGGACGAGATCCTTAAACGCCTCGCCAGCTATCTGAACAGAATTCCAGACTCAGAACACTAGTACGTGTGGTTACTCCCCCGTCAGACGCGGAGTGAGGGTGTGGGACGACACGGTGTTTCACGTGAAACATCTCCAGCGCCCCGTTCGGCGGGCTCTCCTCGTCGTCCAGGTCGGCGTCTCCGTTCATGACCGCGATCTCGGTGCTGAAGCCCTGGGGGCTGCCCCGCAGGGGCCGTCGCCTGCGGGCTCTGGCCGGTTCCCGTAAAGCGCTGGACGAACGATCACCGCGTCAGACAGCCTGAGCCCCATGCCGACGTCGCTTGCCCCGCTCGACCAGCTCCCCATCCGTGTCCTCACCTCCGCAGACCTCACGGCCTGTGCCGATCTCTCGGAGGACCGAGGCTGGCCGCGCGAGGAGCACAAATGGGGCCTCCTGCTGACTGCGGGGACCGGCTACGGCATCGACGACCCCGACGGCAAGGGGCTGATCGCGTCGAGCGTCGTGACCTCGTACGGGCCGGAGCTCTCCGCGATCGGCATGGTGCTGGTCGCCGAGCGGTACGCCCGCCGGGGAGTGGGAATCCGTCTCATGCGACACCTGGTGGCGGAGGCCGGAGACACCCCGCTCACGCTTCACGCGACCCCGAGCGGTCAGCCGCTCTACGAGCAGCTGGGCTTCGCTCAGACGGGTCGTGCGGAGATGCTCTGCGGCCACTTCACCGCGACAGAGCCGGTCCCGGAGATCACGACCCGCGCGGCCACGGCCGAGGACCTCCCGAGGGTGCTCCGCCTGGACACCGAGGTCTTCGGCCTGGACCGTACCCACATGATCACCAGGCTGCCTGCCTTCGCGGATCATCTCCGCGTCGCCGAGCAGAACGGCGAGATCACCGGCTTCGCAGCGGCCTGGCCCAACATGCACACCCATGTGGTCGGCCCGCTGATCGCCCGGGACACGGCCACCGCTCAGGCTCTCGTCGCCGCCCTGGCCGCCGCCACCGACCGCCCCCTGCGCACGGACATCGACGTACGCCACGAGGCACTGCTGACCTGGCTCAAGGCGTGCGGCCTTGCCCCGATCGCGTTCAACGCGGTCATGACGCGCTCCCTGCGCGACCTTCCGGGCGACTGGAGCCGTCGGTTCGCGCCGCTGACCGTGGCCGCGGGGTAAAGCCCAGTAATTGCATACGCGGGCTTTTGCGCACGTCGTCTACTCTGGGAGGAGCCGCTCCGGACCGAGGAGAGACCATGACAGCGACCGCCCCCGCACTCACTGCCCTCTCCCAGGGATGGTGTGCCCTCTCGTTGCTGCACGGCAGGATCGAGTCCCACATCGAGCGCGCCCTGGAGTCTCAGCATGGCCTGAGCGTCCGCGAGTACTCCTTGCTCGATGTACTCAGCCGCCAGCACAGCGGTCCCGGCGGGCATCTCCAGATGAAGCAGGTCGCCGACGCCGTCGTCCTCAGCCAGAGTGCCACCACACGGCTGGTGACCCGCCTGGAGGACCGCGGCCTCCTGACCCGCTACCTCTGCGCCACCGACCGGCGCGGCATCTACACCGACGTCACCGAGGCCGGCATGGCGCTCCTCACGGAGGCCCGGCCCACCAATGACCGGGCGCTGCGCGAAGCCCTCGACGAGGCGGCCAAGAACCCGGAGCTGGCGCCCCTGGTCCGCGTCGTCGAAGGCTCCCACGCTCCCGCCTAGGCTGCGCCTAGCCACCCCCGGCGTCCTGTTTCACGTGAAACAGCCGCTCAGAGGCCCCGCCAACCCGCTTCGTCCACTCCGCCTGGGACCGCGTCACTCTGTTCGTAAGGCTCCCGGGTGAAGACGAACGATCCCAGATCGAGATGGCTCACCGAGCCGTCAGGACGACGGACCGGGCGGAGTGTCTCCCCCAGGTAGTAGCCGTTCAGACCGATCCAGCCGCCCTCCGGCAGCGCCCGGAAGGTCGCCCGCCGTCCGACACCGCTCAGTGGTTCGAGGGTCACACCCCGGTCCGCACCAAGACGCAGCCCGAACGCGTACGTGCCCCAGTACCAGGGCCCGGCAAGCTCCAGCACCTCCCGATCGACCTCGGCCTCGGGCAGCGGCCGCCACGGCTCGGGGAACCTGGGCTCGGCCTCCGCCACGATCCGTACGAGATCGGCCGCCACCGATGCCATCAGCGGCCCGGACGTGGCATTGGCGAGGGCGACCGCCGCGACACCGTCCTCGATGCACACCCAGAGACAGGCGACGAAGCCCGGCAGCGAACCGGTGTGGCCGATCAGCGTCCGGCCGTCCTTGCGCAGCAGCTGTACACCCAGTCCGTAGCCGCCCTCCCAGTCACCGGCACCCGGCGCCGAGGCCGGGGTGCGCATCTCCTCGACCGAGGCCGCGCCGAGCACCCGGGCGTCGCCCCGCGCGAGGAACACCGCGAAGCGACAGAGGTCCGCGGCCGTCGACCAGAGCTGTCCGGCCGGCGCCATCAGCCCCAGTTCCTCCGAGGGTTCGGGCAGCATCACATCGGCCCACGGGTGAACGGCCCATCCGCCGGCGTGCGGAGCGACCGGCTGCACACTCGTTCGCGTCAGCCCCAGCGGCTCCAGGATCTCGCCCCGCAGCGCCTCCTCCCAGGAGACCCCACGCACCGCCTCGACCAGCGAACCGAGCAGCGTGTAGCCGGGGTTGGAGTAGTGGAAGTGGCGCCCCACCGGGTGGAGCATCGGCTTCTCCCCGAGCACGTCGGCCAGCTTCGGCCTGACCTCCGCAGGCGTCCGCTCCCACCACGGAGCGGGGCTCTCCGCCGCGAGGCCGCCCGTGTGGGCGAGCAACTGGGCGATGGTGGTCTCGCCGACGCCCGTACCCGGAAGATGCTTCTCCAGAGGGTCGTTCAGATCCAGGAGGCCCTCGTCACGCAGCCGCATCACCAGCACGGCGGTGAAGACCTTGGTGAGCGAGCCGATCCGGTACTGCGTGTCGGCGTCGGGATCGTGCCCGTCGACGCAGCTGCGCGCACCGCTCCAGACCATCCCCCCGTCGCGGGCCACGGCCCCGACGAAGGAGGGCGTACGCCCCTCGGACTGGGCGACCGCGACACGGTGCAGCAGCGCCCGTTCGGTACTGGGAAGCAGAGCTTCGAGAGGTGAGGTCATGCACTGAATCCAACGCTGTGGCGGCTCGGGCGTCGACCACATTTCGGGTCGGATACCCGTGTGGCGGGAGCGAGTTCGACGCCGACGAAGCGTCACACCGTCCCACCGCAGCGTTCCAGGGCGCTGCGGTCTTCGAGCGGCGGCTCGGGTGTCCGCGTCTCCACGATCCTCGTGCCCCCGCCGGCTGAACGAGCCTCGATCAGGTCTGTGCCATGTCGACGAAGCGCGAGTAGTGGCCCTGGAAGGCCACCGTGATCGTCGCCGTCGGACCGTTTCGGTGCTTGCCCACGATGATGTCCGCCTCGCCCGCGCGCGGGGACTCCTTCTCGTAGGCGTCCTCGCGGTGGAGCAGGATGACCATGTCCGCGTCCTGCTCGATCGATCCCGATTCACGCAGGTCGGAGACCATCGGCTTCTTGTCGGTGCGCTGTTCGGGCCCACGGTTCAGCTGCGAGAGCGCGATCACCGGCAGTTCGAGCTCCTTCGCCAGGAGCTTGAGGTTTCGCGACATGTCCGAGACTTCCTGCTGTCGGCTCTCGGACCGCTTGGCGCCGGACTGCATCAGCTGGAGGTAGTCGATGACCACGAGCTTGAGCCCGGCACGCTGCTTGAGCCGACGGCACTTGGCGCGGATCTCCATCATCGACAGGTTCGGGGAGTCGTCGATGTAGAGCGGGGCCTGGGAGACGTCGGGCATCCGGCGGGCCAGCCGGGTCCAGTCCTCGTCGGTCATGGTGCCGGAACGCATGTGGTGCAGCGCCACCCGGGCCTCCGCCGAGAGCAGGCGCATCGCGATCTCGTTGCGGCCCATTTCGAGGGAGAAGATGACGCTGGGCAGGTTGTGCTTGATGGAGCAGGCCCGTGCGAAGTCCAGGGCGAGCGTCGACTTACCCATGGCGGGTCGGGCCGCGATGATGATCATCTGGCCCGGGTGCAGACCGTTGGTGAGCTGGTCGAGATCCGTGAAGCCGGTCGGGACACCGGTCATCTCGCCGCTGCGCGATCCGATCGCCTCGATCTCGTCGAGCGCGCCCTCCATGATGTCGCCGAGGGGCAGATAGTCCTCGGTGGTGCGCTGCTCGGTGACCGCGTAGATCTCGGCCTGGGCCGAGTTCACGATCTCGTCGACGTCGCCGTCGGCCGCGTAGCCCATCTGCGTGATCTTGGTGCCGGCTTCCACGAGACGGCGCAGCACGGCGCGCTCATGGACGATCTCCGCGTAGTACGCCGCGTTGGCCGCGGTCGGCACCGACTGGACGAGCGTGTGCAGATAGGAGGCCCCGCCGACGCGGGTGATCTCGCCCCGCTTGGTGAGCTCCGCACCGACCGTGATCGGGTCGGCCGGCTCGCCCTTCGCGTACAGGTCGAGGATGGCCGCGTAGACCGTCTCGTGGGCGGGCTTGTAGAAGTCATGGCCCTTGATGATCTCCACAACGTCCGCGATGGCGTCCTTGGAGAGCAGCATGCCGCCGAGGACGGACTGCTCGGCGTCGAGATCCTGCGGGGGCACCCGCTCGAAGCCGGAGAGACCGCTGTCCCACGGGCCGCTGTCGCTGCCGCGGTCGTGCTGGTCCTCACGGCCCCTGCCGCGTCCGCGGCTCTCGCCGCGGGGTCGTGCGACGGGAAGTCGGTCACTCGGTCCGCTGTCGGCCCAGGGGTCGTCCAAGGGCTCGGGAATGCTCACCAAGCCACCTCCTCCTGTCCGCTCCGCGGACCTCTCCGTGCCACTCTTTCTTACGCCACGGCTCGGACAAACAAGAGGCTTTGACTCCGCTTCTGGCGCGTCGTGCGCCGGACCACGGTAGGCCCGTCGGCACCGTCAGCCAATCTGGTTATCCACAGGGCCTGTGGGTGAACGACCAGATGCTGTGGAGAACCCCGCCGAACCTGTGCACGGACCGGGGGACAGCCATGTGGACAAACTCATAACCCAGCCCGCGACACCCATCTGACCTGCGACTTTTCGATCCACGGGCTGTGGGGGAGAAAAACTTTCCACTCCAGACCAAGATCAGAACAAACGGCGCACACCCGAAGCTCCACACCAAGGAAATGTAAGGACCTCTAGCCCATTGCATCTCTTACCTGTGGAAGATTAGATTGAGACCCATGACCCAGGCTCCCCCGACCCCCAAGGCCGCCCGTCGGCAGCACGACCGAGAGATCATCTCGCTCGCCGTTCCGGCCTTCGGCGCGCTCGTCGCCGAGCCGCTCTTCCTCATGGTCGACAGCGCCATTGTCGGACACCTCGGCACTCCGCAGCTCGCCGGTCTCGCCATCGCGGCCGCCCTTCTCTCCACGGCCGTCAGCGTCTTCGTCTTCCTCGCCTACGCGACCACGGCCGCCGTCGCCCGCCGGGTGGGAGCCGGCGACCTCACGGCCGCCATCCGCCAGGGCATGGACGGTATCTGGCTGGCGCTCCTGCTGGGAATCGCGGTCGTCGCCGCCACGCTGCCCGGCGCCTCATGGCTGGTCGACCTCTTTGGCGCCTCGGACACGGCCACCCCGTACGCCATCACCTATCTACGCATCTCCAGCCTGGGCATCCCGGCCATGCTCGTGGTCCTGGCCGCCACCGGTGTCCTGCGCGGCCTCCAGGACACCCGTACACCGCTTTACGTGGCCATCGGAGGGTTCGCGGCCAACGGAGTTCTCAACGTGAGCCTCGTCTACGGCGCCGGCATGGGAATCGCCGGCTCCGCCTGGGGTACGGTCATCGCCCAGTGCGCCATGGCTGCCGTGTATCTCGTCGTGGTCGTCCGTGGAGCGCGGCGCCACGGCGTCACCTCCCTCCGGCCGGACGCCGCAGGCATACGGGCCAGCGCCCAGGCGGGCGCCCCGCTCCTCGTCCGTACGCTCTCCCTGCGCGCGGTCCTGCTGATCGCCACCGCCGTTGCGGCCCGCATGGGTGACGCCGAGGTCGCCGCCCACCAGATCATCCTGTCCCTGTGGAGCCTGATGGCCTTCGCGCTGGACGCGATCGCGATTGCCGGCCAAGCCATCATCGGCCGGTACCTCGGCGCAGACGACGCCGACGGTGCCCGTCAGGTCTGCCGCCGCATGGTCCAGTGGGGCATCGTCTCCGGCGTCGTCCTGGGAGCCCTCCTCGTTCTCGCCCGCCCGCTCTTCACCCCGCTCTTCACCGGCGACACCACGGTCCAGGACACTCTGCTCCCGGCTCTCCTGGTCGTCGCGATCTCCCAGCCCATCGCCGGCGTGGTCTTCGTCCTCGACGGCGTCCTGATGGGCGCGGGCGACGGCCCCTATCTGGCCGGGGCCATGCTGCTCACGCTGGCCGTCTTCGCCCCGGTCGCCCTCCTGGTCCCCATGCTCGGCGGCGGGCTCACCGCGCTGTGGTGGGCGATGACGTTGATGATGACGGTCCGCATGCTGACGCTCTGGCTGCGCTCGCGCTCCGGACGCTGGATCGTCACCGGCGCAACACGCTGAATGTTTCACGTGAAACGGCGTATTCACGTGAAGCGCCATGTTTCACGTGAAACGACGTTCCCGTGGAGAGGCGACCCAGGAAACGGCGGAAGGGCCGCACCCCTGGGGGTGCGGTCCCTCCCTCCCTCTTGGAAAAACGTTCCACGGCGACCAACCCACCACCCAACTTCCCCGCAACCCCGGGGGTGGGAAGCACAGAACACTGGTGG
>NZ_JBHUYJ010000189.1:0-7155 GCF_042668715.1 Streptomyces sp. NPDC057271 | reverse complement strand
CTCTGAACGCCTTCGACATCACCTTCGACGGCCGGCTCTCCGCAGCTCGTCAGTAACCCCAACCACCCGCGTTACACCGTTCGATTGACAGACCCTCAACGAGGGCCACCTACGCGACTGGTACCGAGAGAAGGACCTGCTCCCCAACGACCTGGAGACCGTTACTGACTTCGGCTCGTCGGGGTGAATCTTGGTCAAGTGCCTGCTGGGCTTGGAGCTGCGGCTGTATTCCGTGGTGTGTGAGGTATGCGGATGGGGGTGGGCTGACCCCTGCGGGGCGTCAGCGCCGTGAATCAGTACGGACACAGGCGGTTGGGCTGTTCGAGCAGAAGGCCAAGCCGTCGGAGGTCGCCCGGCGGCTGCGGGTGAGCGTGAAGTCGGCCTACCAATGGCACCGACTGTGGCGCGACGGCGGGGCTGCGGCACTGGTCTCGCGTGGACCGAGTGGTTCGCGGTGCCGGCTGTCGCCGTACTGCCTGGAGAAGCTGACAAGGTTCCTGGAGGAAGGTCCGGCGGCGCACGGCTGGGTGGAGGATCAGGTGTGGACCGCGTCGAGGGTGGCCACGCTGATCGGCCGGAAGTTCCACGTCTCCTACAGCGTCTCGGGTGCCACGAGGCTGATGCACCGGCTCGGCTTCAGCCCGCAGGTGCCCGCGCGGCGTGTCGCCGAGCGTGACGAGCGGGCCGTCGGCGTGTGGAAGGAGGCGACCTGGGCGGAGGTAAAAGGGCGAGGGCGGCCTGCGGGGGCTACGTCTGCTTCGAGGACGAAGCCGGCTTCACCCGCCGGCCGCCCCGGGGACGAACCTGGGGCCGGCGTGGCCTCACCCCGGTCGTGACCGTGAGCGGGCGCCGCTCGGGACGGCTGTCGGTGGCCGGGCTGATCGCCATGCGCCCAGGCTCCCGCACCCGGCTGTGCCACCGCCTGCGGACCCACCCCGCAGGCAAAGGCAAGCGCCGCAGCATGGGCGAGCGGGACTTCATCGCGCTGCTCGACGGCGTCCATCAGCTGGTCAAAGCGCCGATCGTGCTGGTCTGGGACCGGCTGAACACCCATGTCTCGCGCAAGATGCGGGATCTCGTCGCCGAGCGAACGTGGCTGACGGTGTTCCTGCTGCCCGCCTACTCGCCAGACCTCAACCCCGTCGAAGGCGTGTGGGCGCACGTCAAGCGCAGCCTGGCCAACCTCGCCGTCATGGCCCTCGACCGCCTCGAAACCCTCGTCCGCAACCGGCTCAAACGGCTTCAGTACCGGCCCGACGCCCTCGACGGTTTCATAGCAGGCACCGGCCTGACCCTCGACGCCCCGGCATCACCTTGACGAGTCGAAGTCAGTAGCACGGTGATCGGCATGTGGGGCGGGCACTTCATCCAACGGCGCTGGACGCCGCGCGCCGCCGCCGTGCTCGGGCCACCGTCTTCATGACCGGCAGAAGCAGGAACAACACGGCCCCCGCGCCGGTCGAGGCAGCCAGCAAGGCCGCCCCACCGCCCTCCACGTCGTCCGCGGCGGCGACTACCTGCGGATCGTCCGCTCGGTACCGGACGGTGAGGTGCGCGCCCACGGGGATTTTGCTGCCACCACTGCCCGGCGGCAAGGCAGCCACGACGGTGCGGCCCTGCGCCTCGAAGGCGATCTTGCACCGTCCCAGCGTGCAGGTGCCGCGGGTGTGCATGGTGGCGTCGACGCGCACACCGTCGCGGAGCGAGCGCAGATGCTGGGCCTGGGGGATCAGCACCAATGCCGACAGTGCGCCCAGGAGTAGCGCGAGACCCAGACACACGAAGACTTCCGTACGGTGCCCGGCGCCTGCGCGTACCGTCTTGTCCACCAAGTTCCCTACCCCCGTATGACCTGCTCACGTACGGGGCAACAGTATGTGGGGCTCCGCGGCGGGGCCACGGGCTGTCGGCGGCACCCATGAGCCGGTCCGGTTGCCGGACACCGGCAGGACAGGTGGCCCGAGCGACCCCGTTGCCACGGTCGTCCATACAGCCAGCACCTCAAGCCCATCACGCACTTCGCCAAGGTTCACCCTGACAAGCCGAAGTCAGTATCGACGCGGCCAGCACCCTGGACGACACGATCCAACAGATCCTCTCCGAGAGCGGCCTGGGCGGCATTCTCCCGATCGACCGCTGAGGGGCGTCACCGCAGGTACGGTCAGCCTCACGGCACGCAAGACGGCACACACCACCGGACCCAGGGGGGCCAATGGGCGTGGAGAACGGATCGCAGAGCATCCCGTGGGGCGGCGAGTGGCGACGCCACCTCCACTCCGACGCCACGATGGATCTCGTGCGCTCGTGGAAGCGCCGCGTTGAATGCCCGACCTGCAAGGCAGCCGCAGGGCGGGCCTGCCGCACCGCGGGCGGCCGCCCGACCAACGAACACCGCGCCCGCCGCGACGCCGTCGGCCCGATCCCGTACGAGGAGTGGCAGAAGGAGGGCCTCATCCCGGAGCAGCGGACGTACACGATTCCGGCCGTGCTCAAGGAGTCGCAGAAGGCCCGCGCCGACTTCAACGTGGACACCGCCCTGGCCGACGGCGTGGCGGTCGTTCGCATGTTCCTCGCCGACCGGCTCGGCTTGTTCCTCCAGGGCGAGGAAGCCATGGACCGCATCGACGACGCCGTGCGCAAGCTGATCGAGGTCCGCGGCCCGGTGGGGACGGCCGACCTGGTCACCGTCCTCGCCGCCCAAGTCGCCTCACTGCTGGCTGCGAGCGCCGGCCCCGACGGCGACCCGGAAGCCCTGTTCGACACGGTGGTCCGCGCGCAGCTCGACACGGCCCGCACGATGCAGAAGATCCAGAGGGAGCGCCCCGAGGGCTGACCCGGCCGGCTCGCTACGACTGGCCCTGCCCGTGGGCTTCACCGGCATCGGCGTAGCGGGTGAGGTCGACACCGGCCGAGCGGGCTTCCTTGAGCCGGGTGGACACCAGACCGGAGGAAACATTCAGCTCGCGCGCGATCTCGTAACCCTTCCGGCCCTGCCGGTGCAGTTCGACGATCTGGTCCCGCCGCTGCTGGGAGCGGCCCTCGTACGCCGCGCGTTCCTCGGCGATCATGCTGCGCACGGTCCGCGGGGACACTCCGAACCGGTCCGCGAGCTCGCGGGCCGTCGCGGTGCGACGCTCGCGCACGGGCCCCTGCGTCACGGCTTCCCCCTCATGTACTCGAGCATCGCTGCGGTGCGCTCGTTCCGGCGTGTAGCACGCTCTGCGCCGCCTTTCTTGGCACGGGCGGACTGGATGGCGACGAAGGTGGCCTCGTAGACCGCGGCACCGTCCTTCCACATCCTGGAGCGCGTCGTGATCCACCGGTGGATGCTGTTGGCGATCGCACGCGCCTCCACGGCCGGCAGCGGCTCCGCGAATTCTGCGTTGCGGGTGTGTACTTCGGCGTGGATGGCGGTGTGGAGGGTGTCGGGACTGCCGAAGTGGTGGCGCACCTCGCGGTACGCCCAGGTCCGGGCCGTCTCGAAGATCGAGCAATTGCGCCCCAGCCCGGTGATGTTGGTGCGGAACCGCTTGGTCTCCCGCCAGCGCGCGGGCGGCATGTGGCCGCTCAGCGCCTCCTCCAGGCCGCCGAGCGTGTGGAGTCCGCCGTGGAGCCACTCGGTACTCCAGTCCGTGTGTAGCGGGTTCTTCGTCATCAGCCCCGAGTACGCCGCATCGCCGTCCAGCGCGCGGCGCAGGCCCTCGGTGACGGCAGCGGCGTAGGCCAGTGGCCTGCGTCGGGCGTACTCGGTCCGCGTCACCGCCTCCGCCAGAGCCCACACCGCATGAGCATGCCCGTTCACCGGGTTCTCCACGACCGCGTTGGGCAGAGGGTGCGACCCCACCGACGACACCGCCCGCAGCACTGCGTCCGAGTGGTCCACGTCCACGACGAGGAGATTGCTGATCGCCGACGGGTTCGCCTCCACGTACCGACGGGTCATCGCCACCGGCCGCTGCTCCCGCCGGATCCCCTCCTGAAGCCGGTTCGTCGCGTACGGCCGCAACGGCAGCCACAGCTCGTCCCACTGCTCAGCGGGCAACTCCACGTTCATGCGCTGATCATCTAGGGGTGCCGCAACAGAGAAGGACCTGACACGCCGTGAACTTCAAAGTAGGTCGTGAGCCAAGTCAGATGATTCGGTGCTCCGCAGCCCTCAGCTCCCACCGCGCAGGGGGAGAGCCTCTCGACTCATCTTCAAAGTAGGTCGTGAGCCAAGTCAGATGGTTGGGGATCCCCGCCTGCTGCACTCCGCAACTGCTACGGACGGACTTCACGATGGCTGCACCTTCAAAGTCCGTCACGAAGCCAAGTCAGATGGTTCGGCTCTTCCTGCCGGGAACCACGACCTACTCCCGACTCCCCACTGGTACCGCCGGGGGAGTGCCTTGAAGGTCCCAGGGCCTACACGCACTCCAGTGCGATGCCGCAGCTCAGAACCCCCGGGCATCGCACCCCCGGGCATCGCACCCCAGTGCGTGTAGGCCCTGGGACCGGCGCCCCTGGCCACAGCCAGCAAAGGACCCTGAGCCGCCGGTGCGCCCCAGGGTCCTGCCGCCTGTCCCACCGCCGCTCACCAGTCGTCAGGTGCGCTGCCCACCCATGCGATCGGCTGGCCCTCGCTGTTGCGGCCCCAGTGCGGTTCCTCCATCGAGGTCTCGTGACCGTCGGGAAGGACGCAGATCCGCCCCCAGCGGCCGTGCTTGCCCGGACAGGTCCCGGCGAGCCCGGCCGCATCACCGTCGCGCACGGCCTGGTCGTGGCGGTCCTGGAAGGACTGGAGACGGGTGCGCAGCTCCAGGCCGAGTTCGGTCTCCGACGCCTCGATCCGGGCCGCGGCCTCCTGCACCTGCGGGTCGGACGTCACGAACGCGATGACGTCCTCCGCCTGCGCGAAGGCACGGCTGCTCACCTCCCCGGCCGGGTCCGCGGCCCCGCCCCGGTTGCGCAGGATCTCCCCGCCGATCAGCAGCGATCTGGTGACGCGGGCGCGGCCGCGCTGCCGGTAGGCGCTGTCGGCGGTGGACACCAGCACCTGAAGCGCCCGCTCCACACCGCCGTCCCAGCCCTCGCCGTACGCGGTGCCGTGGGCGTCGGACCCGCAGCCGTCCAGCTCCTCCACCCAGCAGTGCGCCCCGGCAACGGCGCCGGCCTCCAGCGCGCAGACGAGTTCGTCCGCCTCAGCAGGCTCCACCCCGGCGGCTGCGAGGGCCGCGTGGACCCGCATGCGGGCGTTGACGGCCAGTGTCTGGTAGTCGCCCATCCGCTGGCGCGGGTCGGCGCTGACCGGCTGCCGCCCGGCCTCTTGGTCCTGCGTGGTCATCAGGCCGCTCCTTCCGTGGCCGCCCACTCCAGCCCGAGACCGGCCAGCGCGGCGAGCTTGTCGACGGTCAGCTTGTTCCGGCGGCTCTTGCTGTTGCTCAGGAACACCCCGAGCTTCACCTCCGACCCGTCCTCCAGCTGCTCCACGTGGGCCCTGGGGACCTTCACGGAGCCCTCGCGGGCCTTGTACTGCGCCAAGGCCGCCACGCCCTTCTCGAAGGCACTCACGGCCTTCCCAGGGGCCTTGACGGGCTCCGCCTGCTCCGGGGGCAGTGGTACGACGCCGAGCTTCTCCAGGAGCTCGCGCTGCTCTTCCATCAGGTCCACCCAGACCGCGTGCTGGCGCTGCTTCGCCAGCCACCTGCCGACGTCCATGCCGTGGACGGTGAACCCGGGCAGAACCGCGGAGTGGTCCTCCTCGTCCGTCAGGAGCTCCCGCAGCGCGGCGTAGTGCCGCTGCCACTCCGCCGGCCACGCGGGGTCCCAGTGCTCGTCCACGGCCTCCAGCGCCGCCTTCCACTCGGGACGGTCGCCCAGCGCGCCGGGGCGGCGCAGGTTGGACAGCCACTGCCCCACCGGCCGGTCCAGCGCCGTCGCGGACCGGGGCGCGCACAGCGTCCAGTGGTCTGCGTAGTACGCCTTGGCGGCCTCCAGGTTCTCCTGGAACCGCTCATCGGCCACGCTCCAGACCATGCCCAGCTTCTCCAGCCGCGCCGCGCGTCGGCCGTTCATCTGCCCGGCCCCGTACGCCCGTCGCTGCTCCGCGACCCAGGCCCCGAGGGGGAACGGCCCCTCCTTGAACCCGTACGGGACCCTGGCGTGAAGCTCGCGCTCCGCGTACGTCTTGAGCGCCGACCAGCCGCGCGCCCAGTCCTGCCGCTCGGTGTCGATCACGTTGAACGATACCCAGTTGGCGACCATCACCGGATCACGCGGAGCCGCAAAACGCAGCAACAGACGGGATTCTTCCTCACCTTCCTCGGGCGGCGGACCGATGTATTCGGACGGCTGGACCATGTCCTTCTGCGGCTCCTGCGGAATCGCCAGCAATTCCACGGCCTCTTCATCGTGAGCCCGCAGACCCTCCAATACCTTCACCAACGGCTTGTACGACCCCGAGGTGAACATGTCTTCCGGCTCCTCATCGGCCTTGAGAAATACCGGCACGATCAAAGAGGCGAGTTTGCCCTCTCCCGGCTTCTGCCGCAGCGCCCGGCCGATGGCCTGCACGATGTCGTGAGGGGCGCCCTTGGGGTCCAGGAGCGCCACGGAGTCCACCGCCCTGATGTCCACGCCTTCACCCAGGACCCGGCAGTTCGAGAGCACCGCGCGCCGCGCGGTGGAGCCGAACTCGTCCAGAACGCCCCGCCGGCGCTCGGGTACGTGCTCCCCGCACAGCCAGTCCGCCCACACCGTCGCCGGGTACTTCTCCGGCTGGTCCGCGTGCAGCCGCTTCGCCACCCGCTGCAGACCCTTCGCGTACGCCGACGCCTCTATGGTCCGGTGGTGGAAGGTGATGCACGTCTGGAGCTGGTGTGGGGTTCGGGGAAGAGACCACCGAGATGTTCGGGTTTCCCCACCGCTGAAGCTGACTCGTCTTTGTCCTGGTCAGTCGACGTTTCAGATGGTTGATCTTGGTGGTGATCTCCCCGAATCAGTGGTGGTGTGATCCCGAATCGGCCAGTGCAGTGTTCGTCGAACCTCATAGCGAGCACCGGTCGTTGGAGACTGGGCTTCGGGGGGTGCCTCTATGTCCTTCGTCAAGGCGCCCGTGTCGGGTTTGGGGTGGTTCAGGGTTGTTGGGGTTATGCGGCGAGCTCGATGTCCTTCGGC
>NZ_JBHUYJ010000188.1:0-7644 GCF_042668715.1 Streptomyces sp. NPDC057271 | reverse complement strand
GACCTGGCCGACAGGGCCGAGCGTGCCGGCATGACCCGCGAGGAGTGGGACGGGTACAGCCTGCGTATCGAAGAAGCCCAGATCGGCGGCGACTTCGCGCGGACCCTGCGGATCATCGACGAGCGGGCGGTACGCCTGGAGGAACTGCGCGCGGTGCGCGACGCGGAGCTGGCCGAGCGGCTGACCTCGCTGCGGGACGGCGGCGAAGGCCTCGGCGACCAGCTGGAGTTCCTCAACGAGGCACTCGCTCCCGAGTGGAAGACCCGCGCCGAGGACGGCAGCGAAACCGTCTCCGACGAGAACGCCCTGTGGAACCTGTTCGAGGACAAGAAGCCCGACCTGCTCGCCACCCGGCCGGTCGACGGCGACGATCCCCTCAACTCCCTCGACTCCCTCGATTCCGGCCCCGGCACGGACCCGGACACCGCCGCCTTCGATACGGGTGACGTCCTTGGGCGGATGGACCGGCTGGGCCAGGACCTGTTCGGCCAGGCCCGCGAGATGGCCATGCCCCGCGAGGAGATCGCCGCCTGGCGGGAGCGGATCGAGACCGCCCCCGACCACGTCACGGCGCGTGAGGAACTCCGCACCCGCCTGGACGAACTGCGCTCCGAACAACGTCTGGACTCCCTGGAAGAATCCCGGCGGCTCGAGCGCCGCCGTGAGCTGCGTGATCTGGGCTTCACCTGGGAAGAGATCAACGGCCACGAACTCGGCGTCAAAGCCGCCGTCGAACGCGGCGACCTGGAGGGCGCCGCCCGCCTGGAGACGGCCTTCGACACCCGGGTCCAGCAGCGCGCCACCGACGAGACCGGCAGCCCCGCCGCACAGGGCGAGCGGCCCCGGACACCCGCGGACGGCCCCGCGGACGGCCCCCCGCGGGGACAGGACCACACCCCCGACCTGCCCGGCAGCCGTACGGTGGACCCCGCCGGCGACCGGACCGGGGACCGGACCGGCGGCCGCAAGGAGAGCGCGGACCCGCTCCAGCCGGGCGGTGAAACCCTGATAGGCCGGCCCCCGACCCTCGACGACACCGGCGCAGGTGCCAACGTCCAAGCCCCGCCGACACCCGAGCAGATCCTCGCCCGCGATACCGGACCCCGCTCCCACGACCCCCTGGACGCGGTCCTGGTCCGGGCCGCCGACGAGCAGGGCATGCTGCCCTCCCAGCTCAGGCGGAGCCTGGACGAGGCCCTCACCCAGGCCCGGGAGCTCCACACCCGCGCGCTCGCGGACGGACACGACCCGCAGCAGACCGGCGACCTCCTCCAGGCCGCCACCCGAGCCCGCGACCTCGGCCGCCTCCACGACCTACACGGCGCGATCGACCAACTCCAGCACCTGACCCCTCCCACCCAACAGCCGTCCGGACCGACCGCTCAGCCGCCGTCGACGACACAGGCACCCGAAGCCACCGGGCAGCAACAGCAGACACCCCCGCCCGCCCCGGCCCCGCCGCAGGACACACCCGCCCCGGCCCAGCAGCAGGACACCCCGGCCCCCCTGGTGCCCCCCGTCGTACCGGGGGCCCCCCGGAGGGCCGTGGCCGAGGCCGTGCAGAGCCCGGCCCCGCACAACGTCCAGCCCCCGCCGCCCACGACGGCCGTGCCCGCCACCACATCCACCGCCAGGACGGCGCCTTCCCTGCCGTCCCATGTCCTGCCGACCCAGATCCTCCCCACCACCCTGCCCACCCCCGGGACGCAGGACGCGCCGCCACGCCAGACCGAGGCACCGCCCCTCTCCATCGCCGACATCCTGGAGGGCGCGCAGCCCGAGCCGGCGGCCGCCGACACCCCCGAGGTGCTCACCGACGCAGTGGGGAACCAGGAGAATCCGGACCACGAGCAGACCGATACCGATGCGGAGGAGCTCTCCGGCGCATCCGGAACCCCGGTCCCCGACCCGGCCCAGCCCCAGCCCCAGCCCCAGCCGGCCGAGACCATCGAGACCGCCGTACCGTCCGCGGTGACGGTCACGCCGCCCGCCCCCGTGACGGCCGGGATCGAGGACTTCGCCAGGCGGCTGGACAAGGCCCCGGCACCGGTGGCCGAGGCCCTGTGGAACGCGGCGGCCGCACGCCTCGTGGCGGACCGGCCCGAGACCACCACGGCCCTCGCACTGCCCCCGGCGCAGCTGCGCATGCACAACCCCGCCCTCTTCGCGGACGTCCTGAACACCGCCCGTGACCTCAACCCCCTGCAGACACCCGCCGACCGCGCGCGGGTTCTCACACACCCCGCCCCCACGCCCGAGACCCGGACCGCGCCCGAACCCGTCACCGCACCCGAGCCCCAGCCCGAGCCCCAGCCCGAGGCCGCGCCCGAGCCCTTCGCCATCGCCAGGACCCCCGAAAGCCTGCGCTCCCTGCAGGAGCTGTCCGGTGTCCTGGACACCGAAGCACTCCTGGCGTTCGAAGCCGGCCCCTACCGCGACCTCACCCCCGCCCAGGTGCTGCGCGCACGGCAGATCGTCGCCGAGACCATCCACTTCCCCACCCTCATCGACCCGACCGGCGACGCCGGCCGGCACGCACACCTCAAGGACTGGGCCACCGTCGCCGTGGCCCAGGCACTGACCAGCGCCGGCCAGCAGACGACCACGGCCACGGCCGCGGCCGAGCGCCAGGCCGCGGCCGTGGCCGAGCGGATCCGCTGGGACCGACAACTCGAACGGCCCAAGGGCCTGCTCGGCGGCACCCGCCCCCAGGAGACGGATCTGGCGGACGCGTACTATGTGGACCGTGACGCGGTGGACGATGTGCCGGGGATCGCCGGGCAGGTGTTCGGGACCGGCCAGGCGTCCTCGCGGCAGGTGAACCCGACGGCGGCGTGGCTCACAGGCAGAGCGGTCTCTGAGCCGGACACGGAGGCCGAGCCCCGGCAGTCGGGAGCGGGGACTTCCACGACATCGCCGAGGGCGGAGGAACTGCGCCGGCGCTACAGGCCGGGTGTTCCGGACGCCATAGAGTTCCTTGAGGCGGGGGGTGGCGCGCCGTACGGGCGGGATTCGTTGGAGCTGGGTGAGGACCCGGTGGTGATCGCAGCGGAGCCGACGGCTGATGCGTCGGTGCCCGGTGAGGACGGGAGCGCGGTCCTCGACGAGTTCGACATGGACGATACGGCCCGCGCGGAGCTGGGCCTGCTCCTTGAGGCGGAGGGTGCCGCGCCGGAAGTGCGGGAGCCGGTGGAGGGGGGTGACGGCCTCACGATTCCCGCGCCGCCGCGCATCGAGGCACTGACCGTCCAGGAGGCGATCCCATCGCCTCTCCCGCCGGATCCTCAGCCCCAGATCAGTGTCGACGATCGCACCGGTGACCCGCGGTGGGCCGCTCGCGCTCAGGTCAGCCCGGTACGCCGGTTCACATCCGCCCTGTCCGCGCCACGGCCACAGCCCAGCACCCTGGACAAGAACGCACCCCTGGTGCAGCAGCTCGACAACCTGATCCTCCAGACTTTGACCCCGCAGGACGACGGCACCGTCCCCGAGCTGCCCGTACACAAAATCCACAACGGCCTCTACGGCGACCAGCAACCCGACGAATACGGCTACTCTTACCTGCTGGGTCTGCTGCAGGCCACCGGCCTGCCTCACGAACAGCCACGCCCCCATCTCACCCCAGGCAACGCACACCTGATGGGCCGTTTCATAAAAGCCGCCCTCGTCGCGCTCCGTGCCCAGCAAACGGTCCTCGAGCCAGCACCCCTGCTGGACGAGCTACTGACCGAAGCCATCCTCGACAGGCCCCGGCTGAACGCGCAGGCCGGAGGCTGGCTCCACGGTATGGCCCTGTCCTACGCCTCCAGCGGCCTGGCCCAGGACCTGGCCGACGCCACCCGCCACCTCGCTGGCCTCATCAACGACGCCGACCAAGCCGTTGATGCCATCGCGGCCCGGCTCCTGGCCAGCCCAAGTCCGACCGACTTCCAGGTCACAGTCATCAACTCCTGGCTCGCCCAAGCCTCCAGCACTCCCACCCACATCCCGGACCCGCCCGCCTCCAGCATCACCGGGGAGCCCTCCCCCGCCGGCCGGGACCGCTCCGCCCCGCCCCATTCCACCAACGCACTCCGGCACACCAAACGACCCAGTGAAGAATGGGGCTTGAACACCGACATCGCCGCCAACCCCAAACGTCTACGTCTGTTTGACGACCTCGATGGCGGTCATGACACGAGCGGCCCCGAAGCACCGCTCATCACCACGGCACTCCACGAGGAAGCGCGGTACCCGGCAGGCCTCGGCACGGAGCACGGGCCCACTTCGACAGCCGAGGGTTACAACGTGGAGCACGCCGGGCATAGCGGCGCCCAGCCTCCGTCCGTGGCCGACCGGCTGTCAGCCCGACTCGAGGAACTCACCGTCCCCGACCTGCCCGATGTACTCCCGCGCGAACTCGACGGCTACGGCCTGGACTACTTCGGCCTGACCACCCCGCCCCCGCCGCCCGACTTCCTCGCCGGGCACCGGCACGCCGACCTGCCGGTCGACAAGTACGCCTCCTTCCTGGAACGCCTCAGCCTCACCCGCCCCCGCCCCACCGCCACGGACCTGCACCCCGGCAACCTCCCCTCCCGCCCCATCCTCACCGGTCCCCTCCCCACACATGATGGCCAGCCCCTGGTCATCCCCCATGACAAGAAAGCCCCCACCGACCACATCCAGATGGCCCTCATCCGCCACGCCATCTGGGTCGGCGAACCCCTCGGCACCCAAGGCGCCCAAGGCTCGTTCCGGCAGAGGACCGCCGCCATCGCCGACGAATACCACCGGCGCGGCCTGGCCACCGTCCTGTGGACCGACATCACCCGCGAGGAGGCCGAAGCCGCCCTCGGCCCCCTCAAACCCAACGACCGGCGTCACCACCGGCTCACCGCCATACGCTCCGTCCTGCGGTGGGCTGAACAGCACCACATCAGCCTTGTCGCCATGGCGGAGGTCTACAACGCTCTTCACCCGCTGCCCGACCCTCATGCCTACTGGTCCACCTACGCCCAGCAGAGCGGCCCCGGCTTCGCCAGCCACAGCGACGTCTTCCGGGTGGCGATCATGTACGACTGGGGCGGTTTCTACGCCGACGGCGACAACACCACCACCGGCGACCTCATCGAAGACCTCCAGAACACCCTCAACTCCGCCATCGGCTACACCACCCACCTCATGGTGGGGTTCGAAATACTCCCCCCTATCGAGGTGAACGACTTCTTCATCGGCCCCGCCGGCCACTACCTCGGAAAGTACTACCGCGACTACGTCAGCACCCGCTTCAAACTTCCCCAGAAAACCGTGTCCGTGGTTAATTACTCCGGCGAGCGCGCTTATCCCGGCACAGGACGCCGCAACTCCCTTATCGAGCGTGGGTCCGTCACCGCCAAGGAATCCGTAATCGACACCCGCAATCTCTATCGCAGCAGACACATCACCACCGGCCAGGACCACAGCTGGGCCACGTCAACAACCCGGTCCCGGCAACCTTCCCCGGACCAGGCCAGGCGCAACCCGCCCCCGATGTCCTGGGTGGAGACTGTGCGCACTACCCAGTACGCGATCCACACTCTCGTCCGGGGCCTCAACACCCGCTATGGAGACCTCCACGTCACCCGCGTCATGGACATGGTCGCCAAAACCCCGGACCCCCACGCCGTCTGGACCGCCATTGCCCGCTACCTCACCCGCCGCGCCGAACTCCGCGAACAGATCAGAAGCATCACCGCCCACCGCCTCGAGGAAGACAACACCCTCACCACCGCCGATCTCCCACCCGAATTCCTCCAGCACTTCCAAATCACCGACAGCGCACATTTCGCAAGCGACTGGATCCTCGGCGAGTACGTCGTCCCCGTCACAGCCCATCAGCACCCAGTCCCCCCCCCAAACGCCTACAACCCCCACGACGACTCCACAACACCCTGGCGGGATCCCTTTGAAGACGATTTCGATATTTGACGGGCGCGCGGGGACCGAGACGTTTCCAACCTCACGTTGAGGCATGGTGAAGGACGACGACAGGGCGAACGTTGCCTGATGCGGCACTAGCGGCAGCAGGGACTCCGCTTCGAGGTCGGCCTATCAGACGTCTGGCACCTGATGGCTCGTCATGGGAGTGCCGCAGTAAATGCCGGATTTACTGCGGCGGACTCTCCATGGTGATCACCGCGACCTGCGGTAGGCAACTCCGGCCGCTGGGGCGAGGTGTACGCATTTACTGCGGCGGTGCCGAGAGGGCGAGGCGGGCGTGACGATCGAACCAGTGACCGAACTCGGAGGCGGGGGCGTGTTGCGCGTGCCGCGCGCCCGGGTGGTGCCCCTGTCCGCCCCTCCGGCTACGTACACCGCGGCGGTCGAGCGGTACCTCACCGGAGCGGGCATCGCGAAGTCCTCCGCGCGGATCTACCGGATCTCGCTGACGACATGGGGGTGGATGTTCGCCGGCGAACGGGCGCCGACCGGGCCCGCTCGCCGGGGCGCGAAGCCTCCCGTCTTCCCTATCGCCGCGATCGACGATCCGGCGCTGCCGGAGGTGCTGGCCGAACTGGCGGCGGCGCGGGCGGACGAGATGGACGCCGACACCGTCAACCGCGAGCTGTCCATCGCGCGCAAGGCGATCGGCTGGTGGCAGCGCCAGGGCTGGATCGTCGGCGACCCGACAATCGGGATCGAGCGGCGGCCGGCACCGCCGGACCGCACCAAGGCCCTCGCTGAGAACCAGGTCGCCGCGCTGTGGCGCCTGGACGTCGGCCTGCGGGAGAAGACGTTCTGGAAACTCCTCTACGAAAGTGCCGCACGGGCCGACGAGGTGCTGTGCCTGAACGTGGAGGACCTGTACCCGCAGGACAAGCGCGGCAAGGTCACATCGAAGGGCGGGGCGACCGAGTGGATTCACTGGCAGACCGGCACCGCCCAGCTGCTGCCCCGGCTCATCGCCGGGCGCACGCGCGGCCCGCTGTTCCTCACCGACCGCAAGGCCCCTGCCGGGACGCCCACGCTGGACGTGTGCCCGGAGACAGGCCGGGCCCGGCTCTCCTACCGCCGGGCCGAGGAGATCTTCGAGGAGAACACCCGACTGCTGGCCAACCCCCTGGCCTCACCCGAGGACATCGAGGACCTGGACGGCTTCACACTCCACCGGCTCCGCCACAGCGCCCTGACACACGACGCAGAGGGCGGCACCTCCACCCCGATGCTGCTGGCCCGGTCCCGCCACGCTTCTGTCCGCTCCCTGGAGCGGTACGCCCGCCCCGGCGTCGACGCAGTCGCCCGACACGTCGCCAAGCGAGACCCTGCTGCCCGCCGACGGGGTTGAACCGGATTGCCTCGGCGGCTGCCCGCCAGAGGCTCCAAGATCAGCTATTGGCGGCTTCTGGGCTCACCTCGACGTCACCCCACCACGGCGGCTGGGCGGGTGAGCGGCCGCCCACCTCGGGCGCGGGGCACCCGGATAAGGCTCATGACCGCCTCGAATGCCGGTGCGTCACCGGCCTGTCCTGCGGTGACGGTCAGCGCCATCGGACGTGCCCACCCATCGCAGGCCAGGTGAACCTTGGTACCTAGTACTCCAGCTGTAGATCGCGATCTTGCTGGTCGGGGCGGGTCCGGGCACGGGTGCGGCCACCGGTGATCATCGGTGTGTGAAGACAGAAG
>NZ_JBHUYJ010000187.1:0-7731 GCF_042668715.1 Streptomyces sp. NPDC057271 | reverse complement strand
AGGCACCCACCACCTCTGCAACCTCATCAGCACCACAATCACGCACCCCGAATATCTACCGATACGCAGACAACCCAGGTGAAAACGACCTCTGATGAGCCGTTGTACAAGTCGTGACCGTACCGGTCGGTCGCCAACGCTGATCACCTCGTCACGAGAGCCCTGCCGTCGGATCGGCGCCGCGACGACGGACGCCCCTCCCCATGGCACCAGTTGCACGCCTCGGGGCACAGTCCCTGAACAGGTGATCCGTCCGGGCCGAGACGGGCCGGACGCCCCGTGAGGCGCGTCGGCGCCCGACAAGGCCGCCGCGTCGTCCTGGCCCTGGACCGGCCGGGTGAACGCCGGGGAGTCACCGCGCCGCCGACACGGCGGCCGCGTCCGCACGGTCGTCGTCCATGTCGCTCTGCACCGTGCCGGACGTCAGATGGCCGGCCAGTCCGAGGAGCAGGAAGAGCCAGACCAGCACCTGCGCTCCCGTGCTCAGGGGAAGCGGCCGGGTGGCGGACTGCGCCTGGGCTCCGGCGGGAGCGGGGGCGTCGCCCAGGATTCCCTTCGGGTACACGGGCGTCAGCATCATGACGTAGGCGGACAGCCTCATCCGGTACCGGACGACGGCCGCCGTGGCGCCGAAGACCGGCTCGGGCAGGCGCCCCAGGACGATGCCGATCAGCCAGAACACCCAGCTGATCGCGAACCAGCCGGACTGCGCCAGACTGCTGACGATCGCGGCCGGGATCATCAGGATGAGCCGGAAGAACACCGCCAGGCGGTTGAGCGGGGTACTGCGCAACTCGATCCGCACCGGATGGTCGGGGGCCTCGAAGGCGAACGGCGGGTAGCGGTCGACGAGCAGCGTGGCGCTGGCCGAGACCCGTGTCTGATAGGCGAGTACCGAGCCGAGGAACGACGCGATCGGCTCGGGCAGCCGGCCCAGGACCAGGGCGCTGAACCAGCCCGCGATCGTGACGAAGAAGGCGGCGAGCGAGAGCAGGAAGACGACGACGAACTGCGGGACGAGCAGCAGCCAGCGCAGCAGCACCGTCCAGCGGCGCTGCCGCCCCGGCGGGGGCACGTCCAGGGGCGGACGCCACTCGCCTTCCTCGTCGTAGGCCGAAGAACGAGGTTCCCAACCGGTCGCCATGGACGCCTCCTCCTCCTGGTTGCCAAGGTCATCTCGATGGTGTCGCGGCCGGCCGGTCCCCGCACGGGGACATAGGCCACCAGGACCAGCGTCCACCACCGCGGTGGTTGACCGATCGAGCCACGACGTCGTAGTTTCAGGCGCACCCACTCGTGAGCTGATGGAAGGAGGCGACGTCGGATGTCGACCGTCTCCGCGCAGATTCGCCTCGCTCACGAGATCGCCTGGGCTCCCGGCCGCGTGGCACACGGCTGCTAGCAGCCCCTTTCCCGGCGCGCCCGATTGCGGCCCCGGGTTTCTCCCGATTTCTGTCACTGCCTGCGGCACGCCGCTGCGTGCCGATGCGCGCGCTCCGAGTCATCGAGCCGCGCCATCGAACGAGGAAGCTCCTGACATGACTACTGGGACGAACACATCGACCTCGCGCCGAAACGGAGGCCTGCCATGGTAGAGGCGCGGATCACGGTCAACGGGAACGGAACACCGATTTCACCGGCTGCGCCCCACACCACCGTGCTGGACTTCCTGCGGGAGCGTGGCCTCACCGGGACCAAGGAGGGCTGCGCCGAGGGTGAATGCGGCGCCTGTTCGGTCCTGGTGGCGCGCCCCGGGGTGAACAAGCCCACGGACTGGGTGGCGGTCAACGCGTGCCTGGTCCCGGTCGCGGCGCTCGACGGTCAGGAGGTCGTCACCTCCGAAGGTCTCGCCACCGCCCGCGAGCCCGGCGTGCCGCCCACTCTGCATCCGGTGCAGGAGGAGATGGCCGTCCGCGGCGGATCCCAATGCGGTTACTGCACACCGGGGTTCATCTGCAGCATGGCCTCCGAGTACTACCGGCCGGACCGCTGCGCGAGCGCCGGCGCGCACGTGGCCTCGGACAGAGGAGCGGACGCGGCCGGAGCCGAGGGCGCCGGCGCCGAGCTCGGCCCGAACGGATTCGATCTGCACGCCCTCAGCGGCAACCTGTGCCGCTGCACCGGCTACCGCCCGATTCGCGACGCCGCGTTCGCCGTCGGTGCGCCCACCGAGGACGACCCGCTGGCCCGGCGTCGCGAGCAGTCCCCGCCCGAACCGGTCGCCACCGAGTACACCCGGGACGACAGCACGTTCCTGCGGCCCGGCACCCTGGCCGACGCGCTGCGTGTACTGGGCGAGAGGCCCGGCGCGGTGGTCGTCGCGGGAAGCACCGACTGGGGCGTGGAGGTGAACATCCGTTCCCGAAGGGCGGATTGCGTGGTGGCCGTCGACCGGTTGCCCGAACTGCGGGAGCTGCGCGTCGAATCCGACTCCGTCGTGATCGGGGCGGCCCTGACGCTGACGGAGATCGAGCGCCGTCTCGACGGCAGGGTCCCGCTCCTGGCCGAGCTGTTCCCGCAGTTCGCGTCACGGCTCATCCGCAACAGCGCGACCCTCGGCGGCAATCTCGGCACCGGCTCACCCATCGGTGACACGCCGCCGGTGCTGCTCGCGCTGGAGGCGTCGGTGGTGCTCGCCGGCGCCGCCGGTGAGCGGGAAGTACCGCTCGCGGAGTACTTCACCGGCTACCGGCAGAGCGTGCGCCGTCCCGGGGAGCTGATCCGGGCCGTACGCATCCCGCTGCCCCTCTCGCCGGTCACGGCCTTCCACAAGATCGCCAAGCGTCGTTTCGACGACATCTCCAGCGTGGCCGTCGCCTTCGCGCTCGACATCGAGGACGGGTTCGTACGCAAGGCGCGCATCGGCCTCGGCGGCGTGGCCGCCACCCCGATCCGCGCCCTCGCCGCGGAGGCGGCCCTGGAGGGCAGGCCCTGGACGACGGAGCGTGCCGAGGCCGCGGCCCAAGTGCTGCGGGCCCAGGGCACCCCGATGGACGATCACCGTGCCAGCGCCGAGTACCGCTCCGCGATGCTCGGCCAGAGCCTGCTCAAGCTGTACGCACAGACCACCGAGGCGGTGTCGTCATGAGTCATCTGTCCGAACGCCCCCACAAGCCGGTCGTCGGCGTCTCGCTGCCGCACGAGAGCGCCGGCCTGCACGTCACGGGCGCCGCTCTCTACACCGACGACCTGGTCTCCCGTACCAAGGACGTGCTGCACGCCTACCCGGTGCAGGTCATGAAGGCCCACGGCAGGATCACCGCGCTCCGTACCGAGCCCGCGCTCGCCGTACCCGGTGTGGTGCGCGTGCTGACCGTCGCCGACGTGCCCGGCGTCAACGACGCCGGGATGAAGCACGACGAACCGCTCTTCCCCGACGAGGTGATGTTCCACGGCCACGCGGTCGCCTGGGTACTCGGCGAGACGCTGGAGGCGGCCCGGCTCGGTGCGGCGGCCGTCGAGGTGGAGCTCGACGAGCGGCCTTCCCTGATCACGCTGCAGGACGCCATCGCGGCCGGCAGTTTCCACGGCGCACGGCCCGTCATGCTGACCGGCGACGTCGACGCCGGCTTCGCCGACTCGGCGCACGTGTTCACCGGGGAGTTCCAGTTCTCCGATCAGGAGCACTTCTATCTCGAGACGCACGCGGCGCTGGCCCTCGTCGACGAGAACGGGCAGGTGTTCGTCCAGAGCAGCACCCAGCATCCCTCGGAGACACAGGAGATCGTCGCGCACGTGCTCGGCCTGCACAGTCACGAGGTGACGGTGCAGTGCCTGCGCATGGGGGGCGGCTTCGGCGGCAAGGAGATGCAGCCGCACGGCTTCGCGGCCGTCGCCGCGCTCGGTGCCAGGCTGACCGGTCGGCCGGTCCGGGTGCGGCTCAACCGGACCCAGGATCTGACCATGTCCGGCAAGCGGCACGGGTTCCACGCCCGGTGGAGGATCGGCTTCGACGCCGAGGGCCGCATCCAGGCGCTGGACGCCACCCTCACCGCGGACGGCGGCTGGAGCCTGGACCTGTCCGAGCCGGTGGTGGCCCGCGCGATGTGCCACATCGACAACACCTACTGGATTCCCCACGTGCGCGTGGCGGGTCGCATCGCCAGGACCAACAAGGTCTCCAACACCGCCTTCCGGGGCTTCGGCGGGCCGCAGGGCATGCTGGTGATCGAGGACATCCTGGGCAGGTGCGCGCCGCTGCTCGGCCTGGACCCGACGGAGCTGCGGGAGCGCAACTTCTACCGTCCGGGGCAGGGGCAGACGACGCCGTACGGACAGCCGGTCACGCAGGCCGAGCGGATCTCCGTCGTCTGGAACCAGGTTCAGGACGACGCCGGTGTCGCCGACCGCCGGCGGGAGATCGCGGCGTTCAACGCCGCGCACGTGCACACCAAGCGGGCGCTCGCGATCACCGGCATCAAGTTCGGCATCTCGTTCAACCTCACCGCCTTCAACCAGGCCGGGGCGCTGGTGCTGATCTACAAGGACGGCTCGGTCCTGATCAACCACGGCGGCACCGAGATGGGCCAGGGCCTGCACACCAAGATGCTGCAGGTGGCCGCGACCACGCTGGGCATCCCGCTGCACAGGGTGCGGCTGGCCCCCACGCGTACCGACAAGGTGCCCAACACCTCCGCCACGGCCGCCAGTTCCGGTGCCGACCTCAACGGTGCGGCGGTGAAGAACGCCTGCGAGCAGCTGCGCGAGCGGCTGCTGCGGGTGGCCGGCACCCAACTGGGCGCGAACGCCTCGGACGTGCGCATCGCCGAGGGCGTCGCACGCGTCCTCGGCAGCGACAGGGAGCTGGCCTGGGACGACCTGGTGCGCACGGCGTACTTCCAGCGGATCCAGCTTTCGGCGGCGGGCTTCTACCGCACCGAGGGACTGCACTGGGACGCGACGTCGTTCCGGGGCTCGCCGTTCAAGTACTTCTCCTACGGCGCCGCGGTGGCCGAGGTGGAGGTGGACGGCTTCACCGGCGCGTACCGCATCCGCCGGGTGGACATCGTGCACGACGTCGGCGACAGTCTGTCCCCCATGATCGACATCGGCCAGGTGGAGGGCGGCTTCGTCCAGGGCGCGGGCTGGCTGACGCTCGAGGACCTGCGCTGGGACGCCGGAGAGGGACCGAACCGCGGTCGGCTGCAGACCCAGGCCGCGAGCACCTACAAGCTGCCGAGCTTCTCGGAGATGCCCGAGGAGTTCAACGTCAGGCTGCTGGAGAACGCCACCGAGGAGGGCGCGGTCTACGGCTCCAAGGCGGTGGGCGAGCCTCCGCTGATGCTGGCGTTCTCCGTACGCGAGGCACTGCGGCAGGCCGCCGCGTCGTTCGGGCCGGCCGGGATCAGCGTGGAACTCGCCTCCCCGGCGACGCCGGAGGCGGTGTACTGGGCCATCGAGGCCGCGCGCGGCGGCACGGCCGGCGGCGGCCGTGAGATCCCCGCCGACGCGACGTCGTTGAGCAATGCCTGACATGACATGGGTCGCCGCGGTCGCCCGGTTGCGGGCCCGCCGGGAGACCGGTGTGCTCGTGACCGTCGCCACCGTGCGCGGCCACGCACCACGCAAGGCCGGTGCCAAACTCGTCGTGGGCCGGACCGAGACCTGGGGTTCGATCGGCGGCGGCAACATCGAGGCCGTCGCGATCGACCGGGCCCGCGAGCTGATCGGCGCGCCCGACGCGGAGCCGGAGCTGATGGACTTCGCCCTCAACGACAAGGTCGTCGGCCGACACGGCGTGCAGTGCTGCGGCGGAGCCGTCAGCGTGCTGCTGGAACCGCTGCCGCAGGTCCCGGCGGTGGCGGTCTTCGGCATCGGACACGTCGGCCTTGAGCTGGCCCGCATCCTGGCCCGTCACGACCTCGATCTGCACATGATCGACACCCGTCCCGACATGCTCACCGGCGAACGGCTCGGTGTGCTCGCGGATGCGGTGGCACAGATCCATGTGCATCGCACGCTGCTGCTTCCCGAGGAGGTGCTCGCGGAACTCCCTCCCGGCACCCACGTCCTGATCATGACCCATGACCACGCCGAGGACGCGGCGCTGTGCGACGCCGCGCTGCGCACCGACGGTCTCGGCCCGATCGGGCTGATCGGTTCGGCCGCCAAGTGGGCACGGTTCCGGCAGCGTCTGGCCACCGAGGGCGGCCACGACGACGCCGCCATCGACCGGATCAGGACCCCGATCGGAATCGCCGAGATCACGGGCAAGGAACCCGCCACGATCGCGGTCGCCGTCGCGGCGGACCTGCTGCGCGCGTTCGAGCAGGACCGGCGGAGTCACACGGCTCGGGAGATCAGGACCGTTCAGGAGGACGCGTGACCCTTGCTGCCGGGTCGCCGTGCTCTCGAGCCGGGCCGAGTCCTACCCGGGTGCGGCTGTGGACACCGCGGCCCGGCCTCGTGCCGTCGTGCCACGCCCGCTCGGATGCCATTCGGTGAGCAGGATGGTGGCGTCGTCGCGCAGCTTGTGGCCCTGGTGCTGACGCAGGCCCTGGATCAGGCGCCGGAGGGCTTCGGGGGCCGGATCACCGGCCGCGGTGGCACGGATGACGGTATCGACCAGCCGTTCCTCGCCGTACAGATCCCCGTCGGGCGAGCGGGCGTCGGTCACCCCGTCGCTGTAGAGGAGGATCCGGTCCCCGGGCTGGAGGCGCTGGGAGTGTTCGGTGGGCGGTGATTCGGTGACGAATCCCCACCCGAGCGGCAGGTCCGGCTCCCGGGCCAGTACCTGCGGCAGAACCCGTCCCTGGCGAATGAGCAAGGGCGGCGGATGTCCGCAGTTGATCCAGCTCAGTCGCCCGTCGGAGGTGTCCAGGTGGGCGACGACGGCGGTCATGAGCCGGTCGATGAACCAATGCTCCAGGATCTTGTCGATCGCGGTGACGATGTCGGTCAGCGAACCGCTGGAGCGGCGGGTCGCGCGGCAGGCGGCGAGCCCGGCGGCGCTGGCTCCGCCCGAGGCGAGGTCGTGGCCCATGGAGTCCATGACGGTCAGATGGAGGCCGCGGTCGTCCAGGCTGTGGTCGAAGGTGTCGCCGCCGATGTCGTACGCGGGCTCCATCACCGCCGAGGAGGTCACGTCCGCCGTGCCGATGGTCCGCGGGGGCAGGAAGGCCCACAGCAGTTCCGCCTGCACCGTCATCGCCCGCATGCGCTCGGCCTCGACCAACAGGTCGCTGTGGGACGACTTCGACACCACGAGCAGAGCCGCCACCCCGGCGAGCGTCTCGCTGCGTCTGAGCAGGGCGTCCCCCAGCGAGGACGCCGTCACCATCAGGACGCCGAGGCGCTCGATTCCGTCGATCATCGGCAGCCAGGCGGTGCCGCCGTCCCTCGACCGCTGCACCTGCTGCGTACGGTAGGCCAGGCCCGCGAGTGAACTGTCGATGTCGACGATCTCCTGCCGCACGGCACCCGGCTGGGGCAGTGCGACCAGCCGGATCTGCTGCAGGTCCGCCACGTACATGGCTGTCCCCTTCAGCCCCATGTCCCGGCCGGCGTCGTCGATGAGGCCCGCGAGTTCCCGTCCGGACAGCAGGTGGGAGCGGCTCAACAGATCGGCCAGCACTTCCTCGTACGTCGACACACGACCTCCGCGGCTCTCCTCAGGACGTCTCGCGGGGCGGCGGCAGGGAACGGCCCGTGGCTCTCAGGCTACGCAGACCCTCCGGTGATCGCCTCCTCACGGGCAGGGCGGTACGGCGGAGGGCCCGGGCTCGTCGAGCC
>NZ_JBHUYJ010000186.1:0-7804 GCF_042668715.1 Streptomyces sp. NPDC057271 | reverse complement strand
GTCGGGCGCCGGGAAGATTAACCGCCCGGCGGCCGACCGGGCTCAGGCCACCGCGGGGGTGTGCCAGGCGGCGTGGTCCCCCCCCACCACCCTGTCCCGCGGTGACGACGGCCGCGTCCCCCGCCGAGGCGGGCGCTGATTCAGGCCATCAGGACCGAGTCGTCCTCGGGGCGCGCGCCGGGCAGGCGGTACCGGGCGGCGATCAGGGCCGCGTCCACGTCACGTGTGCCGGTGGAGACACACAGCGTGTACGCGACATCGTCGAGGCGCCGCCGTACCTCGGCGCCGCCGTTCTCCGCGTGCAGCACCTTCAGCGTCTCGTACTGCTCGATCAGGTTGCCCAGCACCGCGGGATGGGCCATCAGCACAGTGGATCTCCCCTCGTCGTCAGGGCGCGAACGCCCGGCTCGCAGCGGCGCGTACCCCTGGTCCGCCGTTCTATGCGGGACCCCGGTTCCGGCTCGTTCCAGCCGCTTGATTCCGCACCGCTCTCCTTGTGACGATCACGGGGGAGTAGGGTCGTCTTTATTGCCGTACGGCAACGGTCGAGGCCGGGGCCGTACGGGAGGGGGTGCGGTCCGACCGACGCCCGTGACCAGGTGTGGACCCTGCGGGTACCCGGCCAGCGAACGAGGATGAGGCATGTCTGAGACGACGATCGAGGGCCCCTCGGCCGCGCCGCGGCCGGGACCGGCGGCGGTGGGGGAGTCCGAGCTGCGCCAGCTCCTGGCGGGCCTCACCGCTGTGCGGGACGGGGACTTCGGGACCCGGCTGCCCGTGACGGCCGACGGGCTGATGGGCGAGATCTCCAGCGTGTTCAACGGGATGGTCGACCAGCTCTCCCTCTTCACCTCCGAGGTGACCCGGGTAGCCCGGGAGGTGGGTACGGAGGGGACCCTCGGGGGGCAGGCGAAGGTGCCGGGGGTCTCCGGAACGTGGGCGGACCTGACCGAGTCGGTGAACGCGATGGCCGGCAACCTGACCACTCAGGTCCGTGACATCGCCCAGGTCGCCACCGCCGTCGCCAAGGGCGACCTCTCGCAGAAGATCGACGTGGACGCCCGCGGCGAGATCCTGGAGCTCAAGAACACCATCAACACGATGGTCGACCAGCTCTCCTCGTTCGCCGACGAGGTCACCCGCATGGCGCGTGACGTCGGTACGGAAGGCATCCTCGGCGGCCAGGCGGACGTGAAGGGCGTCTCCGGTACGTGGCGCGACCTCACCGACTCCGTCAACTCCATGGCCGGCAACCTCACCGCGCAGGTGCGCTCCATCGCGCACGTCGCCACCGCCGTGGCCGAGGGCGACCTCTCCCAGAAGGTCGACGTGGACGCCCGCGGCGAGATCAGGGAGCTGAAGAACACCATCAACACGATGGTCGACCAGCTCTCGGCGTTCGCCGCCGAGGTGACCCGGGTCGCCCGGGAGGTCGGCACGGAGGGCAACCTGGGTGGCCAGGCCACCGTACGGGGCGCCTCGGGTACCTGGGAGGACCTCACCGACAACGTCAACGTGATGGCCTCCAACCTCACCGGCCAGGTGCGCTCGATCGCCCAGGTCGCGACCGCCGTGGCCCGAGGCGATCTCTCCCGCAGGATCACCGTGGAGGCGAAGGGCGAGGTCGCCGCGCTCGCGGACACCATCAACACGATGGTGGACACCCTGTCCGCGTTCGCCGACGAGGTGACCAGGGTCGCCCGCGAAGTCGGTACCGAGGGTCGCCTCGGTGGACAGGCAAGGGTGCCCAACGTGGCCGGCACCTGGAAGGACCTCACCGACAACGTCAACTCGATGGCGAACAATCTGACCGGCCAGGTCCGCAACATCGCCCAGGTCACCACCGCCGTCGCCAACGGCGACCTCTCGAAGAAGATCGACGTCGACGCGCGCGGCGAGATCCTGGAACTGAAGACCACCATCAACACGATGGTCGACCAGCTCTCCTCGTTCGCCGCCGAAGTGACCCGGGTGGCCAGGGAGGTCGGCAGCGAGGGCCGGCTCGGCGGTCAGGCCGAGGTCGAGGGTGTCTCCGGCACCTGGAAGCGACTGACCGAGAACGTCAACGAACTCGCCGGGAACCTGACCCGACAGGTCCGCGCCATCGCCGAGGTCGCGAGCGCGGTCGCGGAGGGCGATCTGACCCGCTCCATCACGGTCGACGCCTCGGGCGAGGTGGCCGAACTCAAGGACAACATCAACGCGATGGTCGGCTCGCTGCGTGAGACGACACGGGCCAATCAGGAGCAGGACTGGCTCAAGTCCAGCCTCGCCCGGATCTCGGAGCTCATGCAGGGCCACCGCGACCTGGCCGTCGTCGCCGAACTCGTCATGGACGAGCTGACCCCGCTGGTCTGCGCCCAGTACGGTGCGTTCTACCTGGCGGAGGAAGGCGTCGACGGCGTCGAGCTGAGGCTCGTCGGTTCCTACGGGCTTCCCGCGGAGAGGGCCGGCCGTGACCGGTTCCGGCTGGGAGAGTCCCTCGTCGGCCAGGCTGCCGGCAGTCGCCGGACCATCGCCGCCGAGAACGTACCCGGGGACTACGTGTACATCTCCTCGGGGCTCGGCGGGACGGCGCGGGCCAGCCTGATCGTGCTGCCGATCGTGGTCGAGGACCAGGTGCTCGGCGTCATCGAGCTGGCGTCCTTCTCGCCCTTCACCTCCGTGCACCGGGACTTCCTGGAGCAGCTGATGGAGACGGTGGGCGTCAACGTCAGCACCATCGTCGCCAACGCCCGGACCGACGAGCTGCTGGACGAGTCCCAGCGGCTGGCCGACGAACTGCGGGCACGTTCCGAGCAACTGCAGGTGCAGCAGGACGAGTTGCAGCGTTCCAACGCGGAACTCGAGGAGAAGGCCGCCCTGCTCGCCTCGCAGAACCGGGACATCGAAGCCAAGAACCTGGAGATCGAGCAGGCACGGCAGGAACTCGAGGACCGCGCCCAGCAGCTCTCCCTCGCCTCCAAGTACAAGTCCGAGTTCCTGGCCAACATGAGCCACGAACTGCGAACCCCGCTCAACAGCCTTCTGATCCTGGCCCAGTTGCTCGCCCAGAACCCGACCCGCAACCTCACGGCCAAGCAGGTCGAGTACGCGGGCATCATCCACTCGGCCGGATCCGATCTGCTCCAGCTGATCAACGACATCCTCGACCTGTCCAAGGTGGAGGCCGGGAAGATGGACCTCAACCCGGAAAGGGTGGAGCTGCGCCGGCTCCTCGACTACGTCGAGGCGACGTTCCGCCCGCTCACCACCCAGAAGAGCCTCGCGTTCAGCGTCTCCACCGCGGCCGGCGTGCCCGTGGACCTGGTCACCGACGACTCCCGGCTGCGGCAGGTGCTGCGCAATCTGCTCTCGAACGCCGTCAAGTTCACCGAGCGCGGCGGCGTCGAGCTGTGCATCGAGCCCGCATCGGACGACGAACTGCCCGCGACGGTCCACCGCGGGGGCCCCGTGGTCGCCTTCCGGGTCAGGGACACCGGCATCGGGATCGCCCCCCAGCACCTGGAGGCCATCTTCGGTGCCTTCCGCCAGGCGGACGGCACGACCAACCGGAAGTACGGCGGTACCGGCCTCGGTCTGTCCATCAGCCGGGAGATCGCCTACCTGCTCGGCGGCGGCCTCACCGCGGCCAGCGAGCCCGGTGAGGGCAGCACCTTCACCCTCTATCTGCCGGTCGCCCGAGCCGACTTCAGGGAACAGTCCGCCCACGTCCAGCCCACCGGTCCCGACGGCGACCCGCAGCCCACGACCTCCGACGACGCGGTCGCCACCGACCGCCCCGGTCTGCCGGACGCCCCGCACGCCCCGCACGGCCGGCAGCCCCGGCGACTGCTCGTGATCGAGGAGCGCCCACGCGGGTTGCTCTCGCTCGTCGCCGAGAACGCCGTCGCGGAGCTGACCGCCGGCCGGGGCCGCGCGGACCGGGAGGACCTGGAGGTCATCGCGGCCGTGGGGCCGGGGGAGGCCGCGGCCGCGCTCGCCACCCAGTCGTTCCACTGCGTGGTGATCGAGGTCGACATGGCCGGCGGTGAGGCTCTGCGGTTCCTGGACGCCATGGAAGGAGACGCCGCCCTGCGCACCGTCCCGGTCCTCGCCCACAACAACCGCAGGCTCACCGACGAACACGAGCGGGCGCTTCAGGAGCTGGCGGGCCGACGACCGCTGGAGCTGATCTCCAGCCTCGACGAACTGCGTGAGCGCATCGCCCTGCACCTGTCCGCCGACCAGCCGGGCGAGGTCGTTCCCCTGGTTCGCGGCGAGCACCGGCCGCCGGTGCCACACACCATCGACTCCACCCTGCACGGCCGTACGGTGCTGGTGGTCGACGACGACGCCCGCAACCTCTACGCCCTCAGCGGCATCCTCGAGCTGCACGGCGTCAACGTCCTGCACGCCGAGAACGGGCGGGAGGGAATCGAGGCGCTCACCGCGCACCCCGACATCGACCTGGTCCTGATGGACGTCATGATGCCGGAGATGGACGGCTACACGGCCACCTCCCGAATCAGGCGGATGCCGGCCCACGCCGATCTTCCCGTCATCGCGGTCACCGCCAAGGCCATGCCGGGGGACCGCGAGAAGAGTCTGGCCTCAGGCGCCAGCGACTACGTGACCAAGCCGGTCGACGCCGACGACCTCGTCGCCTGCGTCCGCCGGTGGCTCCACGACGGATAGCGCCACGGTCCCTCCCGCCGGCCCGCCCGTAGGGCGCCACCCGGCGGTCCCGTCGAGCGCCGTCCGGCGGAGCCTTCGCCCGCCCCGATCCGTCCCGCGGCCCAGCGCCGCCGTACCCGAGGAGAGTCCCCGTCTTGAGTGCTCCCCACCACCACGGCGAACACCCCGCCGTGGGTCCCCAGGGGGACGCCGCTCCGACGCCGACCGAGCCTGCCGGAGTCGCCACGGCGTCCGCCCCGCCGTCCGCGGAGCGATGCCTGGCGGAGGACCGCGCCGCCGTCGGCCGGCTCGCCGCGACGGTGGAACGACTCCGCGGAGAAGTGCGCGCCGCGCACGCCGCGGCCGAGGGGCGTGCCCTGATCGAGGTCGCCAAGGGAGTCATCGTCGAGCGGCTCGGGTGCGGGCCGGCACGGGCGGCGCAGCAACTCGCCGCGCTGGCCGGACAGGCCGGGATCTCGCAGCTGGAGCTGGCCGCGGACATCGTCAACCAGGCCGCCCGCGACCGGGTCTCCGAGGTCGCCGACGACTTCGTCCGGCGGACCGCGGCCGAGCCGGGGACCGGCGCCGAGCCCGGCAAGTCCGTCGCCGTGCGCCTGCGTACGGCCGAGAGCGCAGCGCTCAACGCGGGAGACAGCCAGGCCTTCGCCGAGTCCCTGCTGGCGCACGCCCTCGTACCCCTGGGCGCCAGCGCCGTCGCCGTCTGGACCACCGGCGCCGACTCCTCCCTCACGCTCCGCGCTCACGCGGGCTTCGGTGCGGACGAGCCCGCCCGTTGGCGCTACGTACCGCCAGGGGTGGCCACCGCGGCCCGGCAGGCGCTCACCGATCGTCGAACGGTCTGGTTCTCCTCGCTCGGAGCCACCGGCATCCCCTCGATCGGCCACACGCGCCACCCCGACGGCGGCCGGGTGGCCGTACCCGCGGGCACCGGCGGCCGCATCCACGGCGTCCTGGAGATCTGCTGGCCGCGGCCGTTGGAGCCCCAGCCCCAGGCCGTGGAGCGCCAGATCGAGGCCCTGGCGGAACTGTGCGCCCACACACTCGAGACGGCTCCCGGGGTGCCGGTGGGAGCACGGGCGCCCCAGCCCGACGGACTGTGCGAACTGATCGAACTCGCCGACGGGCTCTACGACCCCGTCCTGGTCCTGACCCCGGATCTGGACGCCGACGGTCGGCTGCGGGACTTCCGCATCCGCCACGCCAACGCGCACTTCCAGGATCCCGCGGGCCGCTCCCGGGGCGCCGTGGACGGAGCCCTGCTCCTCGAGGCGTACCCCACGGCGGCCGGCGAGAGCGAACTCTTCGAACGGATCGAGCGGGTCTACGCCACCGGTGAGCCGTTCCGCGCCCGCCGGACGCGGCTGACGGCCCTCGTGGACCAGGTGCCGCTGGCGTCCGCCGCCGACATCAGCATCAGCCGGCACGGTGACAGCGTCCTGCTCGTCTGGCGTATCGAGGACGAGTCCGCCCGGCTCGCCAGCCTGTTGCAGCACGCCCAGCGACTCGGCCGCATCGGCGGCTTCGAGGAGGACGTCCTCACCGGAGAGATCACCTGGAGCGGACAGCTCTTCGACCTCTTCGGCCAGGACGTCGGCGAGGCACCGGTCTCCGTGCGTGACCTCACCGCCCACGCGCATCCCGACGACGCCGTCGTCATCGGCCGTTTCCTGCGTGCGGTGCTGCACCAGAGGCGCCCGAGCTCGACGGCCTTCCGCATGCTGCGCCGGGACGGCGTGACCCGCCACATCCGGGTGATCGCCGAACCCGCCCTCGATCCCGATCGGCGGCTCCTGGCCGTGCGGGGCGCCTACCAGGACATCTCCGCGCAGCACTGGACGGAGGTCGCCCTGGCCGCCACCCGTGACCAACTCGCCGTCACGGAGCAGGAAGCGGCGGAACGCAACCGCCTGACCCTTCAGCTGCAGCACGCCATCATGCCGCCGACCAAGGCCCCGCTCGCCGCCCCGGGCCTCGACGTCGCCGTGCGCTACCGGCCCGCCGAGACCGAGTCCCTGGTGGGCGGCGACTGGTACGACGCCGTCGTGCTGCCGTCCAGGAAGATCCTGCTGTGCGTCGGGGACATCGCCGGCCACGGCATAGGCGCAGCCACCGGCATGGTGGTCCTGCGCAACGCCCTGCGCGGCCTCGCCGTGACCGGCGCGGGCCCCGGCCAGCTGCTGTCCTGGCTGAACAACGTGGCGCACCACCTCACGGCACAGGTCACGGCCACCGCCGTCTGCGGCATCTTCGACCCCGAGACCCGCACGCTGCGCTGGGCCAGAGCAGGACATCTGCCGCCGGTGCTCGTGCGGGGTACGGAGGCCACCGCCCTGCCGATGCTCCAGGGGCTGCTGCTCGGGGCCGTCGACGACGCCGCGTACGAGGAGGCGGAGATCCAGCTCGCGGCGGACGACACGGTGCTGATGTACACCGACGGTCTGGTCGAACGGCGGGACACATCCGTGCACGACTCCGTCGCCCAGCTGCTGACCATGGCGCAGACTCCGGCCGACAGCCTCGAACGGCGGCTCGACCTGCTGCTGACGCACAGCAAGTCCGACACCGACGACGACACGTGCCTGATCGGCGTACGGGTGACGTGACCGCACGCCCACCGCACGCCCCGACCGACCGTCCCCCCCACCCGTGGAAAGCAGGGAACATGACCGAGCGAGAAGTGAACCTGGACGTCGAGGTGGAGACCGTCGACGCCGGCACCGCGGTGCTGACCGTCGGAGGCGAACTCGACATGGACACGGCCACTCTGCTCCATCACCACCTGGCCGACCAGTTCCTGCACGGCCGGCGCGACCTCGTCCTCGACCTCTCCTCGCTGAGCTTCATGGACTCGTCCGGACTGAACGTCCTGATCAGGGCGGCGCGGGAGGCGCGGGAAGCCGGGGGCGACCTCCATCTCGCCGCGCCCGCGCCCGCCGTGCGGCGCATCCTGGAGATCACCGGTCTCACGATGACCACCCCGCTGCACGCCGACGTGGCCGAGGCCCTGATCGCGGCCGGCCACGCGGCCTAGACCCAATGCCGGTGACTTAAATGTCCTGCGCTCGTTGGTTGTGGTGTGGCGAGGGTGGGGCAGGTCAGGGTGCCTGCGGGTGAGCGGTTGTCGGAC
>NZ_JBHUYJ010000185.1:0-7880 GCF_042668715.1 Streptomyces sp. NPDC057271 | reverse complement strand
TCGGCCGACAATTCTCATCAAGGACAGCCTGAGCGTCAGTCGTTTGGAGAGTCAGGCCGTCGGACGGTGCCAGCATCCATCCTCACTGTCGTTTGGTGCGGCCGGAATCCCGGTCTACTGTCTCGCCGTGTCACCGGGCAGGAGCCTCGCTCCACACCCGCTGACCTGTACTTATCCGTGCTGTCTCGTCCAGTCGAGCGGTATCGGAGGCACGTTGCCCTCTTCCTTCCCGCACACCGTCAGGAGCCCCGGTGTACCGCCTGAGATTACGAGCGCGGCTGGCTGCCGCGCGTGACCTGAGACCGGCGTCCGGGAGCTACCAACTCCTCTGACCCGGGCCGCCCGAGCGGCGGATACACATCGGCGCGGTGCCGACGGCTTTGCACGAGAAGTCGGCACCGCGCCTCCTACAAACACCGAGGAGCCGCTGCGATGCAGCATGCCCTGATACCTCCGCGCCCCGACCCGACGCCGTCACCCGGCCGGCACCGCCGCCTCGGTGAACGGCGGCGGCGATGAAGAAGACCACCAAGGGCGTCGTCGGTCTCTGCGCAACAGCTCCGCTGCTGCTGGCCGTTCCGATTCTCGCCATTGGGGCCGGGACCGCCTCGGCCGCCTGCTCGACCGGCGCGGCACAGGATGTGGATACCGCCGCCGTCGCCACCCAGGTGAAGGCCATCCTCGACGGCGGCGACAAGGACTCGGTCTCCGTGCCGGGCCTGGACGACCCGGCCGAGCAGGTGCCCAACGCCAAGACGATTCAGGCCACCGGCGTCGCGATGAACATCCCGGCCCGCGGGCAGGTCGTGGCCCTGGCGACCGCCCTGCAGGAGAGCGGCCTTCGGAACCTGACCTACGGCGACCGCGACTCGCTGGGGCTTTTCCAGCAGCGGCCGTCGATGGGCTGGGGCACGGCGAACGAGATCCTCGACCCGGTGCACGCCTCGACCAAGTTCTACGAGGGGCTGCAGAAGGTCTCGGGCTGGCAGTCCCTGTCGATCACGCAGGCTGCCCAGGCGGTGCAGCGGTCGGGCTTCCCGGAGGCGTACGCCAAGTGGGAGCCCCTGGCCACCGCTCTGCAGAAGGCCATCGAGCCCCTGCTGCCGAAGGCCGGTGGCACGTCACCGGACCCTTCGCCGTCCGGCTCGGCCGACACTGGCAGTCCTGCGCCCGGTATCGCGGGGGGTTGCGGTGCCGAGGGGGACGGGACCGACTTCGGCACCATCCCGCCCGGCGCGCTGCCGGCCGACTACAAGATCCCCGCCAACGCTCCGCGAGAGGTCCAGACGGCGATCCGGTGGGCGCTCGGGCAGCTCGGCACGCCGTACCAGTGGGGCGGGACCTGCACCGACTCTCACGGCAAGGACGCCATGGGCCGGTGCGATTGCTCCTCCCTGATGCAGCAGGCGTACAAGGCCGCCAGGGTCACCCTGACGCGCACAACGTACACGCAGGTCAAGGAAGGCAGGGCGGTATCGGTGGATGCCCTTCAGCCGGGTGACCTGCTCTTCACCGAGGGGACGGCCGCCGTACCCGAGCACGTCGGGATGGCCATCGGGCAGGGCCTGATCGTGCACGCCCCGCGCACCGGCGACGTCGTCCGCATCACGACCCTCGCCTCCTGGAAACCGCGGATTCTCGCGGCCCGCCGAGTCATCTGACCGGCGCTTCTCCCCCTTCCCCTTTCCTCGCACCGCCGCTTCGCCCCAGCGGGCTTTGACGTGCATGTAATCGAACCGGAGTTCCCCATGTATCTCGCTGACCAGGTCATTCAGCTCGCCTACGATCCCGGAATCAAGCCGAACGAGGGCGGTCTGCCGGGCCTGTCCGTCCTCAAGCAGGTGATGGGCTCGATCAATCTCTTCGGGCTCATCGCCGTCGTCGGCGCCCTCGCCGTCAGCGCGGGCGTATGGGCCTGGGGTCACCACTCCGGCGGCCACCAGGCGGAGGCCAACGGCAAGAAGGGCGTGCTGGTGAGTGCCGGTGCGGCCCTTCTGCTCGGCGCGGCGAACGGCGTGGTGGCCTTCTTCAGCACGCTGGGGACGCAGGTCCACTGATGGCACAGCACTCCACCCACCCCGGCGGCGCATCTCGCGTGCGCCGCCGGGCGCTGCTCGGCACCGTCGTCCTGGTGGTGCTCGTCGCCCTCGCCGGCCTGGCCGCGTACCTCACCCGCGACGGCAGGAGCCCTTCCGAATCCCCTGCTCCACCGCCGAGTTCACCCTCGGGCTCCTCTTCGACCCCTTCGGCATCCGGGTCGTCCACTCCGCACACAGTTCCTCGTGCCCTTCCCGTCCCGCCGAAGACCCATGACCCGATCGCGTACGGGAAGGCAGCCGCAGCAGCGCTGTGGTCCTACGACACCCGTGCGTACTCGCAGCCCGAGCTGCGGAAGGCTCTGCGCGGGTGGCTGACCACGGAGACCAAGTACGCCGACCCAGCCTCGGTCGACAAGGTCGTCCCCTCGGCGGTGCTGTGGAAGGAGATGGCCGCCAACGGCCAGTTCGCCACCGCCAAGGTGTACGAGGGGCACTTCCCGAACGCGTTCACCCGGGCCCTTCAGGAAGATCCCGGGGCGATCACCCAGGCGTACGTCTACGCCGTCACGGTCTCCGGTAAGCAGTCGATCGCCTGGAAGGGCTCGCCCGCCGGCGGTGCGGAGAGCCGTGGCACCACTCTCGCGGTCCAGTGCCGGCCCGACCGTCCCTGCGCTCTGGTCGGCGTCATGCCGTTCGTCGCGCCCTGATCCCCGTTCGAGAAAGGAGGTATCGCCATGGGAGTCTGCGACTTCCCGCTGATGGACAAGGTGTGCGGCGCCGTCGACTTCGCCACCAACCCCGCCGGAACCGTCACGGACGGCATCGGCGCGTGGATCGCGAAGTCGATGGGCGAACTGGCGGCCAGCGCCGCCGACCTCGCCGCCAAGGCCGTCAACGAGACGACCGCCATCGACCTCGACGCCGGATGGTTCCGGGACAACTACGAGCTCCTGTTGCCCATCGGGCTCGCTCTGACCGTCGGCATCTTCTGTATCCAGCTCACGACCGCGGCCTGGCGACGCGATGAGCGCGCTCTTGCTCAGGCTGCGTTCGGCACCATGACCGGTGTCCTCTTCAGCTTCTGCGCCATTGCCTTCACCTCTGTCGCCATCACCGTGGTCGACGCCCTGTCCGACGGGCTGTTCCAAGCAGCGAACACCTCCGTCGACGACGCGATCCGGCGCGTGGTGAAGGTCAACCAGTTGGGTGCGATGTACGGCCTCGGCTGGGGCGTCCCAGCCTTGGTCGCCCTCGGGTGCGCGATCGGTGCCTTCCTCTACTGGGGCGTCATGGTCGCCCGCAAGGTCGGCGTCCTGATCATGGTCTCGCTCGCCGTGTTCGCCGGTGCCGGCGGCGGCTGGGAGGTCGCCAAGCGTTGGCGGCGCGGCTGGATCGAGGCCACCGCCACCCTGGTCGTCTCCAAGCTCCTGATGACCGTGGTCTTCCTGATCGGCGTCTCCGCCATGGGCAAGAGCGACGCGAGCGACGGGATGGCGGCCCTGTCCGACGCGATGGCGGGCATCGTCGTGATGGTCCTCGTGCTGCTCTGCCCGTACGCGACGTACAAGTTCGTGCACTGGGCCGGCGACGGCGGCGGCCACGACGACCTGCACCGCACCGGCGTCGCCGGCATGGCGGTCGCCGTCGGCGCGGCGAAGACCGCGGCCACCCTGGCGATGCAGGCCGGCACCGGCACCCCTGCTCCGCAGGGTCCGAGCCAGGTCCCCGGCGCGGGCGCCGATGGCGTCGCCTCCGGCATCAATCCCGCCGGCGGCAACCTCAGCAAGGAGGGTATCGACGCCGGGCCGCCCAAGCAGCAGACCCGCTTCCGGTACGGCGAGGACCCGAACGCGACCGGCGACAAGGGCCGGGCCCTGATCCAGCGGCCCGGGATCCCCCCGCTGATCACGCGTCCCGGCGCGGACGAAGCGGAAGGGTCGGAGGTGGTCGCCCACGGCGTCATCGGCAGTTCCGATCATCTCGTCGGCGCGTCGGGACCGGGCGGCAGCATGACCTCCCTGCCGTCTGTCGGCCCCGCGTCTGTGCCGCCGCCCGCCGGACCGTCGGCCACCGGTTCTCCGACGCCGACGAACTGGGTGTTCCCCACCCAGCCGCCGTCGGGTTCCTGACCCATCACACCCGGGGCGGGCCGTACACCACGGCCCGCCCCACCCTGACCGACCAGCAGAGGAGTCCCCCATGACCTCCAGAAGAGCGCCGCGCGCCCCGTCCTTCGCCCGCTCCCACCGTCTGGAACCACCATGTCCGGCAAGCACCAGGCCCCTACGGCCACCGTGAAGTTCCCCCACCGCAGCAGGCGCGGCATCCTGCTCGGGCTGACCGCCCCACAGCTGATCGTCGCCAGCCTCACGGGCCTTCTCCTTCTCGCCGTCGTCATCACCCGCGGCGTGGTCGGCGCCCTCCAGCTCATCCCCCTGTGGGCCGTCATCGCCCTGTTCGTCTTCGTCCGCCACCGTGGCCGTGCCCTGGCGGAGTGGGCTCCGATCGTCACCCGGTACGTCCTGCGCCGGATGCGCGGCCAGCTCGTCTGGCTCACCCGGCCCTCCCGTCGGCCGACCCGCGAAGGACTCCTCCACCTTCCCGGCACCGCCGCCAGCCTGCGCGTGGTCACCGCCCCTGACGGCCGGTACGGTGCGGTCCAAGATCCCCACCGCGGCACGCTGACCGCCGTGGTAAAGGTCTCCTCCCGTGCCTACGCGCTCCTCGACCCGGGCACCCAGCAGGCCAACGTCAACGGCTGGGGACGCGCGCTGGCCGCGCTGGCCCGTACCGGGCAGATCGCCCGCATCCAGGTGATCGAGCGCACCGTCCCGGACTCCGGCGACGCGCTTCGCCGCTACTGGGAAGAGCACGGCCGACCCCACGCCCCCATGGCCGGCGCGATCTACAGCGAGCTGATCCAGAGCGCGGGCCCGGCGGCGGCACCCCACGAGGCGTACGTCGCGGTGGCGCTGGACACCAAGGCCGCGCGACGGCTGATCAACCAGGCCGGCGGTGGCCTGACCGGCTCCTTCAGCGTCCTGGCGCAGCTGACCTCCACCTTCGACCAGGCCGCGCGGACCGCTGGGCTCAACCCCACTGGCTGGCTCTCCGCCCGCGAGATCGCCGCCGTCGTGCGCACCGCCTACGACCCCAAGGCCCTCACGGCGCTGGACCGGTGGTCTACCGCTGGCCGTCCCGAGGCCGAGTCCGCCGCCGCCGGACCCGTCGTGGTCGTCGAGAAGGCGGACCACATCGCGACCGACTCGGCCGTCCATGCCACGTACTGGGTGGAGAACTGGCCGAGGACTGAGACGTCGGCCGGCTTCCTGCACCAGCTCCTGTTCACCGGCAGCGTCCGGCGCACGCTGTCGCTCTCCTACGAGCCGAAGGGACTGGACGCCGCACTGCGCGACGTCCAGCGCAAGAAGGCCAGCGTGATCGCCGATGCCGCCGAGCGGGCCCGGCGCGGCAAGGTCGACTCCGAGGCGGACTCGATCGAGTACCAGGACATCAAGTCCCGCGAGCGCCAGCTCATCGCGGGCCACGCCGATGTCGCCCTGACCGGGCTGCTGACCGTCTCGGCCGACTCCGAGGACGAACTCCGCTCCGCCTGCGCGGTCGTGGAGACCGCCGCCGTCGGCGCCCAGCTCGACGTCCGGCCGCTGACCTGGCAGCAGGCCGAAGCGTTCACCGCCGCCGCCCTGCCGCTCGCGCTCTCCGCCTGACGCCGGCCATTCCCTCCCTTCGAAAGAGCACCCTCATGTCCCGCACCGCCAGCCCGACCGCGCAGGACTTCGTGCCCTTCGCCACCGCCGCGCTCGACTTCCACCGCGCGCTCAACCTCCCCGGCGGCCCGCTCGTCACCAGCCGGGCCGAGCTGGACGCTCTGCACGCGCATCTCGTCTCGGTGCACGGGCTGCTCGACGCCCATGCCGCCCGTACCGGTCAGCTCGTGCCGATCGAAGGCGACCAGCTTCGCGCCGCCCGCACCCGCATCTGGCAGGCCGCCGACCACGTCCACGCCGCCTACCACGCGGCGCCCCGGCCGGACTCGGGCGAGGTGCCCGAACCCGAGGCGTGCCAGGCCGGCCTGCCCGAAGGAGCACCGGAGCTGACCATCTGCCAGCGCCACCAGCGCGCCGCACACCTGGTGCGCCGCCGTACGACCCCGGCCGACCTGAACACGCCGTTCACCGGCCTCGTCCGCCGCTGACCCCATCACCTGCCTGGAGAAACGTTCATGCCCCGTACCCGCGCCAGCGCCTCTCCCCTGTACGTGCCGCACAAGGCTTCGCGGGCCCAGCAGAGGGCCGCCCGAGCCGGATTCGCCGAGGCCCGCCGCCAGGCGCGTCTCGCCGGAACACCACCCAAGCACCGCGCCGAGGAAACCCTCGACCCGGAGCTGCGGCCGACCTACCCGCCGACCGGTCGTCCCGGTCCGGCCTCGGCCCGGGGCGGCAAGCTCAGCCTGCCCGCCCACCGGATGACCACAGCCACCGCTTCAGGGGCCTACCCCTTCGTGGCTGAGGGCGGCCTAGGGGCGGAGGGCATCTTCATCGGCCGCGACGTCCACGCCGAAGCCGCCTTCTGTTTCGACCCATTCTCGCTGTACCGCAGCGGCCGGATCGAGGGCTTCACCAACCCCAACGCGGTCCTCGCCGGGATCATCGGCATGGGCAAGTCCGCGCTGGCGAAGTCCATCGCCACCCGGTCGATCGCCCACGGCTACCGGATCTACATCCCCTGCGACCCGAAGGGCGAGTGGACCGGCGTCGCGCAGGCCCTCGGCGGCTACAGCATCGCCCTGGGCCCCGGCCTCCCCGGCCGGCTGAACCCACTGGACGCCCCGGCCCGGCCCGCCTCCGTCAGCCAGGACGACTGGGCGACCGAGGTCCGAAAGCGCCGTCTGCTGCTCCTGGCCGGCCTGGCGCGCACCGTGCTCAAGCGCGATCTGCTGCCGATGGAGCACACCGCCCTGGACCTCGCCCTCGACCTGGTCGTCGCCGAGGCCGCCGCACGTGGCACGGTGCCGCTGCTCGGAGAGATCGCGCACGCCCTCGGCTCGCCCGAACGCCTCGACCAAGCCCTCGGACACCAGGCCGGACACCTCGGGTCGGCCGCCCAGGACCTCGCGCACGCCCTGCGCCGACTGGTGCACGGTGACCTGAGTGGCATGTTCGATGCCCCCTCGACGGTGGCGTTCGATCCGACCGCGCCGATGCTGTCCATCGACCTCTCCCGCCTCGGAGGTTCCGGCGATGACACCGCCCTGGTCTTGGCCATGACCTGCGCCTCGGCATGGATGGAGAGCGCTCTGTCCGATCCGGACGGGGGTCGGCGCTGGGTGATCTACGACGAGGCGTGGCGACTGATGAGGCACGTGGGTCTGCTGGAGCGCATGCAGTCCCAGTGGAAGCTCAGCCGGGGTCTCGGCATCGCAAACCTCATGGTCATCCACCGGCTCAGCGACCTGCTCTCGGCGGGCGACGCCGGTTCACGCGGCCGTGTCCTGGCCGAGGGCCTCCTGGCCGACTGCTCCACCCGCATCATCTACCGCCAGGAGCCCGACCAGCTCGACGCCGCCGCCTCGCTGCTCGGCCTGACTGGCGTCGAGACCCAGGCGGTGTCCGCCCTGACCAAGGGCCGGGGCCTGTGGAAGGTCGCCGGCCGGTCCTTCATCACGCAACACATCCTGCACCCGGCCGAACGCGAACTGTTCGACACCGACGCCCGCATGTCGGCAAAGGTCCGTGAGTTCACGAATACTGACGTCGTAATCCCCATGAACCCAAGGGTGATGGGCCGATGACGCACCTTACCCAAGGGTCGGTTCGACTG
>NZ_JBHUYJ010000184.1:0-7927 GCF_042668715.1 Streptomyces sp. NPDC057271 | reverse complement strand
CGCTCAAACGGGCCGAGCACCGCAACCGGACACCAACCGCACCGAACACCATCACCACCACCCGACAAGGCACAACCTAAGTCACCGGCATTGCGGCTAGCCGCAGTGAGCGGTCGTGTGAAGGGGCCCTCCCACATCGCCGGTGACCGTGGTCGGCGACTCGGTCGGCGAGGGCGCGAGGCGCTCAGACCGAGGGTGCCGGGACGCGGTGGAAGGTGACCGCGGCTGACGTCCCCCCGACCGCCGTCACCCGGATGGCGGCGGGCCCGGCGGGTCCCGGCGGCACGACCGCCGTCAGCTGGGCATCCGACAGCACGGTGAAGCCCGTCGCGACACCGTCCACCCTGACGTCAGTCGCGGTGGCCAGTCCTGTGCCCGCCAGCGTCACGATCGTGCCGCCCGAGGCGGGCCCACTGGAGGGGAGGGCACCACTCAGCGTGGGAGGGCCCACATACGCGTAGGCCAGGGCGTTGCTCGCGCCCCCCGGCGTCGTCACGGTCACGGCGACCTGCCCGGAACCCGGTGGGGGCGTGGCGGTGATCGCGGTGGAGGACACGACGGTGAAGCTCGCGGACTGGGCCCCGAACCGTACGTCGGTGGCGTTCAGCAGGTTGAAACCCGTCAACGCGACCACCTGGTTCCCGGTGGAGGGGCCGGCACTGGGGGAGACCGCGAGGAGAACGGGGACGGGGGCGTAGAAGAAGTACGACTCGGGGGCGGCGGCGCTCGTGCCGGCGGGCGTCGTCACGGTGACCGGTACGGAGCCCGCGGGCCCCGGCGGTGACACCGCGGTGATCTGCGTCGAGGAGACGAGGGTGAAGGACGGCGCGCTGACGGATCCGAAGCGGACCCGGGTGGCGCCGGAGAAGTGGGTGCCCGTCACGGTCACGACGGTGCCGCCGTTCGTGGAGCCGCTGCGCGGCGAGACGCCGGTCACCGTCGGAGCGGCCGAGGTGTAGGTGAACAGCACAGTGGCGTTGCTGGTCCCGCTGGGCGAGGTCACCGTCACCGGCACCGCGCCCGTACTCCCGGCAGGGGTGACGGCGGTGATCCGAGTGGAGGAGTTGACGGTGTAGGCGACCGCGTTGGTGGGCCCGAAGCGTACCGCGGTGGCGCCTGTCAGGCCGGTGCCGGTGATGACTACGGTGGTGCCGCCTGACACCGGGCCCTGCGCGGGAGTGACAGAGCTGACTACGGGCGCCATGGGGTCTCCTGGGGCACGGGGTGGGTGGGGCGGGGGACGCCCGGACGGAAGGGCCCTCGTCGCCTCCGCGGAGGCGGGATCCGGCGGGGTCCTGGCCTTGTCAGGGGATGGGGCGGCTGAGCACGTCGGCTTCCGGAGCCGGGTGCCGGAGCCGGGTGTGGGACCTGGGCCGGACCGGGCGGGGCCGCCCCGCCCGACGTCAGCGGAGGCGTGACTCCGCGAGCGGGCGGGGAGCCGTCGCCGCTGCCCGGGCAGGCACCGGGCGGACGAGGCCAGCGTCCTCGCCGTCCCGCTCCAGGGGCCGACGGGCGGCGCGGGACGCTTCCGCGCGGAGGTCGGACGGGGCGGGGGCGACGCGCGGTTCGGCGTCGACAGCGGACCCACACCGTTCGGTGGTCCACAAGACCGCTCACGCCGGGACATCCGAACGGGCCAAGGGGGGCACCGGGGGCGCGCCCCCACCGTGCGCCGACCCCAGCCGGTGCCACAGGTGCGGCACCGGCTGGGTGACCCTTGTCCCGGAGTTGCCCATCGTGATCCCGTCGGTGTCGACGCTGCCTGCGCGGAGCAGCTACGACCACACCGGTATCACCCTCCGGGACAACGGACTGTCCAACGGTTGGACGCTTCCAAGTGACACAGGTGCCGGGCGAAGCCGCAAGGAGCAGAGCGAATCGTCCCTCGGTTGGAGGGGCGCACCTCCGCGCATTGTCAGTAGATCCCATCCACTCCTCCGTGTCGGTCCGTGCCCCTCGACGGCCGGATTCCTTGTCACGTACCGGGCAGCGGAGCGTCCCTCGTCGGGTGGCTTCTCCGGCCGTTGGCGGCGGGGGCGTGTGGTGGCGAGGGCGCGGTCGCGGCGCCCAGGGCTGCGGTATGGGGGGCCGGGTACCCGCGCCGCGGGCGCGCGCTGCCCGGGCGCCGCGGCCGCACTGGCGTGGGGTCGGCGCTCCCCCGCGGGTCGACGTGCTCAGGCGAGGCCGGCCGGCGACGCCGCCGTATGCGCGGCGCTCTCGCCGCGACGCCGTCGAGGCGGCAGCCGTATGGCCGGGAACGCAGACGCCGGGCCCCGATCGCGGTGTGTCCAGGGCGAGGACGCGTGGGGACCGCGCTCCCCTTCGCTCGTCCGGCGGCGGGAACGGCGTCCTGTTCCGGGCGGGCCGACTGCTCCGTTCGAGTGGTCGGGCGTGAGAGGGGCTTGTCCCTCGTATGGCCGTGTGGGTCACTGATGGCACATCGGCGGGCCGCCCATCCCGAGCCGAGGCAGGTGCACAGAGGCAGCGCCGGCCGGTCCTCCTCGCTTCCGGGCGAGACGTTCCAGCGGTCCGTGTCGCACGCCGGACCCAGGCGTACTGCCGCACGCTTCCCTGTCTCGTCAGTTTCGGCCGTGTACCGATCGCCATTCCTTGACACGGCGCCGACTCGCGTTCTCTTCCGGCGGTTGTCGGCGGGTCGGGCCGTGCCGGACGCCGGTCCATCGCAGGTCACATCGAGAAAGAGGAGCCTTGCCATGCCAATCTCCCCGAACCAGGGTTCGACCGGCGGTGGAACGCCGGTCAGCATCACGGGAACGAATCTGTCCGGCACCACCAATGTGGCGTTCGGCGGCAAACCGGCGACCGGCGTCACGCAGGTCTCCCCGACCGAGGTGACGGCGGTGTCCCCTTCGGGGACCGGCGCCGTGGGTGTCACCGTCACGACACCGGGCGGGACCAGCAACCCGGTGCCGTTCTTCTACGTGGGTGCGCCGTTCAAGTCGTCTCTGGGCGCTACCTCCGGGCCGCTGGCCGGGGGCAACATCATCAGCATCAACGGCACCGGCCTGTCGACGGCCACCAGTGTCTCCTTCGGAGGTGTGACGGCCACCCCGACCGTGAACTCCGACAGCTCCCTGAGCGTCACCGTTCCCGCCGGAGCGGGAGTGGGCCCCGTCCCGGTGACGGTCACCACCACCGGCGGCAGCAACAACGGCCTCACCTACACCTACGTCGACGTCCCCACGATCGGCACGATCACTCCGACCTCCGGCCCCGCATCCGGCGGGACGGCGGTGACCATCACCGGTACCAACCTCGACACCACGGACTCCGTCACCTTCGGCGGCGCGCCGGCACCGTTCGCGGTGATCAACCAGACCACCCTGTCGGCGGTCACGCCGCCCGGTACGGAGGGAGCCGTCGACGTGGTGGTGACCAACCCCGCCGGATCGGACACCGAGCTGGGTGCCTTCACCTACCTCGCCAGCCCCGGTATCTGACGGAACGGCTCCCCCGCGTCGGCGGTTCCATCCGGAGTGCCCGGCTCCTACGCCGGGGACGGGCCGGTCCGCCGCGGACACGCACGACGGCTCATGGGCCGGAGCGGCACAGAGGCCGGCACCGTCCCCGTACGGCGGCCAGCTGGCGTCGACGCTCACCGCACAGCGCGCCCGGTCGTGGGGGCCGCCCTCGGCCGCCGGCTCTGGAGGACGCCCCTGAAGGGCGTCCGGGCACCGGGCGGTGCCCGGCACGGAAGCAACGCGGCCGCCCGGCTGGTCCGCTCGACCAGCCGGGCGGCCGCCCGCCGTCGGGTTCCGTATCCGTTGACAGCATCGTCGCCGACCCGGCGAGGGAGCGCCGCGCAGCCGGGTCGGCGGCAAGGCGGCCGGCCACCAGCTCGCGCAGATCCTCGCCGGGCCGGCCCGGTTCGGGCTCCTCCTGCGCGACCTTCGTACGGCAGCACGGCGCAGGAGTCGCCCGCGAGGGGCGGCCCGCCGGTCACGGCGTACGCCAGCGGGGGGGCGGTGCCTTCGGGGAGGGACATGAGCCTGGCTCATGTCCCTCCTCCGCGGTCCGATGTGCCCCGCCCACCGCCCGCGCGGGGCGCAGGGTCGACCCGGAGCTTGGCGGGCACCCCGGCCAAGAACATGGCGGGCAGGCGGCAGCGACTGAAGCCCAGCGACTGAGCTGTCTTTCGGTCGCTGGGCAAAACCGCAGTTCAGACGCTGTCTGACTGGAGAACAGCGACTGAAGCGACTCAAGGTTCGGGTATATGAGCTGCAATGCGTGCGCGTGTGTGCGCGTCATATATAGGGGTCTTGAGTCGCTTCAGTCGCTGATCCTGTTGCTAGGCGCCTGTGACCTGCGGTGATTCCTCAGCGATCAGGCAGCTACCGAAGCCGGTTCAGTCGCTGCGGCCAGCCTTCGGTAGCTGAGTACCGGAGGCAATTGACACGCGACAGGTGCCTCGGCGGTATGCGGGCTTCGCGCCGTGTTTTCGCTAGCCTGACTCCGTCGTTGGGTCGCTTCAGTCGCTGTAGGGGAGTCATATGCCGGCTGACCCGCGGTACCCGGGCAGCGACTCAGGCGGCCCCGTCGCCGCGCGTCCCGTCGCCGAGTCGCTCGCCATCGCCCGCTGGTGTGCCGGTCAGGGTTGGCCGGTCCACCCGCTGGCTCCGGGCAGGAAGACACCGGCGGCCAACTGCCCCGCCTGCCGCCGACCCGGCCACGACCGCTGCCAGTGCTCCTGCCGGGACGCGGGCCGCTGGTGCCACGGCTTCCACGCCGCCACCCTGAGCATGGACCGCATCAGTCACTGGTGGGGGACGACTCCGCGACTCGGCGTCGCCGTGGCCTGCGGCCCGGCTAACCTGATCGTCATCGACATCGACGCCCATCCCGCCGTCCCCCCTCCACGGGACCGCCTCCTGCCCGGCATCCCGATCGCGGACGGCGTCGACGTCTCCGCCATGACGACCGGCTTCCACAGCCTGGCCGTCCTGGCCGCGCTCCGCGGCCAGGCGAACCCGGCGGAGGACACCACGACCCTGCGCGTACGCACCCCCTCCGGGGGGCTGCACATCTGGTACCGGGTCACAGACGGCCGCCGCTGGCAGTGCTCCACCGGGGCGAGCACCGCCCGGAGTCTCGCCTGGCAGGTCGATGTCCGCGCCCACGGCGGCTACATCATCGCCCCCGGCACCACCACCGATGCCGGGACCTACACGCCGGTGGGAACGAGCCGCACCCCGGTACCGCTGCCGGCGTGGCTCGCGCAGGAGCTGGAACGCACCCGCCACCTGCCCGCAGCCCGTCTTCCCGCCCCCCGCCGGGTGCCGCCCCGCGCCCGGCAGGCCGTCATCGCCGCCGGCGGCCGACGCGACCACGCCACCCACGCTCTCACCACCGTGCTCGCGGAAGTCGCAGCCTGCGCCACGGTTCCCGAGAACGCCGGCTTCTCCGAGAAGCTCAACCGGGCCGCCTACACCGCCGGCGGCCTCGTCGCGGCCGGGCACCTGACCCGGCAGGAGGCAGAGCGCGTCCTCACCGAAGCCGCACGCACGGCCCGTCCTTGCCAGGAACGGCGCTGCCAGCAGATCATCCGCAGCGGTCTCACCGCAGGCACCCGCCGCCCCCTGCAGCTCAGGAGCCGTCCGTGAACACTCCGACCGGAGGCGGCAACGACTTCCTCCTCGGATTCGACGCGCACGCCGTCGCAGCGCAGATCCTCTCCACCGGCAGGCCGTCCGTACCGGCGCAGAAACACAGCGGCACGACCGCGGCCCCCGGGCACGCCTCCGCGGACGGCCTGCTCCCCGACACCCTCACCGACCGCGGCAACGCCAAGCTCTTCGTCCGCCTCTACGCCCACGACTTCCGCTACGTCCCGGGCCTCGGCTGGTACCGGTGGGACAACACCCGCTGGCAGATGGACGAGGACGACACCGTGCTGTGGGCCGCCGGCGACCTCGGCGAGAACATCGCCACCACCGACCCCCGCGGCGTCCACACCCCCGAGGCCCTGAGGAAGCACCGCCGCCGCGCCCTGAGCACCTCAGGTATCAACGCCATGCTCACCCAGGCCAGATCAGCCCCCGGGATGGTCCTCAACGCCGCCCTTCTGGACGCCGACCCCTACGCCCTGTGCACCCCCGCCGGCATCGTCGACCTCCGCACCGGCCTCGTCCGCACCCCGAACCCCGACAAGGACTTCCACTCCCGCTCGACCGCCGTCGGGCCCGCCCCCATGGCCACCCCGCGGTGGAACCGCTTCCTGGCCGACACCTTCGGCGACGACGCCGAGGGAACCCAGATGACCAGCTTCCTCCAGCTGCTCCTCGGGTACTCCATCACCGGCGACGTCGGCGGCCAGGTCATGTCCTTTCTCTTCGGCGCCGGCAAGAACGGGAAGTCCGTACTCCTCGACGTCCTGATGAGGCTCCTCGGCGACTACGCCGACGCCGCCCCGCCGGGCTTCCTCATGGCCCGCCCCTACGAAGGCCACCCCACCGACCTCGCCGAACTCCACGGCCGCCGCGTCATCGTCTGCTCCGAGGTCAAGCCCGGCGACAAGTTCGACGAGGCCCGTGTCAAGCTCCTCACGGGCGGCGACCGCATCAAGGCCCGCCGCATGCGCCAGGACTTCTTCAGCTTCCGGCCCACCCACAAGCTCTGGCTGCTGGGCAACCACCGCCCCGAGGTCGGCACCGGCGGCTTCGCCTTCTGGCGGCGTATGCGCCTGATCCCCTTTGAACGCACCGTCTCCGACGACCGCAAGATCGACAACCTCGCCGACATCCTCGTCGCTGAGGAGGGCCCCGGCATCCTCAACTGGCTCGTCGACGGCGCACGCCGCTACCTCGAAGGCGAGAAGGACCTCACCGGTCCCGACAAGGTCCGCGTCGCCACCACCGCCTACGCCCAGACCGAAGACCACACCGGGCGCTTCTTCGACGAAGCCTGCGTCCTGAATCCGGATCACCGCGCCGAGCAGGCCCGCCTGTACGCCGCCTACCGATCCTGGTGCCATGGCGAAGGCGTACCCCCCGTCTCCAGTCGAGCCTTCGCCGCCCGCGCCCGCGAACTGGTCGGGCTTTCCTCCCCCAAAGAGATGATCCTGTCGAACTCGCGAAAGTACTACCATGGGATCAGCCTGCTCGCCGACGAGGAGATGGCATGAGCGCCCTGATCAGCGACGACGAGCTCAAGCACGAATGCAGGCTAGTCTGGCTCGAGAACGTCCAGGAGCTCGACTACGTCCGCCAGAGCCTGGACCGCTTGCCCACCCGCCGCGGCAAACCCGCCTACCACCGCGACGGACGCATGGTCGGCTACGCCGTCCTCGGACCCGAAGCCCGCCCATCCCGCGCCTCAGGCACCTTCCGGCGCCGCGTCTTCTGGCTGCTGCCACATGACCGGGACGCCGAACCCGATGGCCTCTACGCCACCGGCGCGCCCGCGGAGGCAGTCGACCCCCGGACCGTGACCTCCGGCAGCAAGGGATGCAAGACCGAACGCTCGGAGGGCGGCCCGCCCTCCCCCGCCATGCGGGAGCTGGGGATAACGCTTCCGCTGTAGTCGGAGCCTCTCCCTCGCACCCGAAGCGCGGTCCCCCGGCCGGCCGCGCCAGCGGGGAACTCGCTTGTGCGTACCAGTTCCTCGGCCCTGTTCTCCCGAAGCTACGGCGAAGCGACAAACTGCTCTTTGTAATCAGAGTGACACTCGGTCAGGGTCAGCGAGGCGGGGTCCGGGGAGTTCGCCGGCCTGGAGGGGTGGCGAAGTCGGCGTGGGCCTGCTCGACGGCTTCGCGGTATGCCTCGCGCTTGGCGTGTTCGGCGAGCGCCCGGTAGAGGGATCGCCCGTACGAGTTACCCCCGTTATGTTCTTTGCGGTCCTGCAAGAGGGCCGCTGGCCTCCGGGCCCGGCATGACTGTGTCCCCCTGTCGAACGGATGACCTGGGGGGTG
>NZ_JBHUYJ010000183.1:1891-8025 GCF_042668715.1 Streptomyces sp. NPDC057271 | reverse complement strand
GGGCCACAGAGTCCCCACCGGTCCCGCCACCTGGGCGGGAGCGTGAGGCCGGCCTTTCGGGGACCCCGAAAACGCGAATTCCCCGCGGGCTCACGGGGACTCCCGTCGAACCCGCGGGGACTCCGCGTCTCGTCTCGCACCGGCGGAGGGTCCGCGTCTGGTACCCGCCGGGACTCCGCGCCCTGCGTCGGCGGAGGGTCCGCGTCCGCCGCTTACACCGGAACCGGTCCTGCCCGTTCACGCCGGAACGGGCGTTGCCGGTCGCTTCCGACGGGACAGACCCCGCCGGTCGCTCGGTCCTGGGGACACGACCTAGCGCTTCGCCACGAAGACGTGGGCCGCCACGTCCGGTTCCAGCTCGGCCGCCTCGCCGCTGCTGCCGACCAGGACGCCGCCCGCCGACTCCGTCACGCTCACGACCGAGCCGGGCTGCACGCCCGCGCGGCGCAGCGTGTACATCAGCTGGGCGTCCGTCTGGATCGGCTCCCCGATCCGGCGCACGATCACCGTCTTGCCGTCCGCGCCCGGGTCCAGGTCGGCGAGGGAGACCATCGAGTCGTCCAGGAAGGACTCCGCCTCGGCCTTCTCGCCCAGCTCCTCGAGACCCGGGATCGGGTTGCCGTACGGCGACTCAGTCGGGTGCCGCAGGAGCTCCAGGACACGCCGCTCCACGGCCTCGCTCATCACGTGCTCCCAGCGACAGGCCTCCGCGTGGACCTGCTCCCACTCCAGACCGATCACATCGACGAGCAGGCACTCGGCGAGACGGTGCTTGCGCATCACTCGCGTCGCCAGCCGTCGGCCCTCGTCCGTCAGCTCCAGGTGCCGGTCGCTCGCGACGGCCACCAGACCGTCGCGCTCCATGCGCGCCACCGTCTGGCTGACCGTCGGACCGCTCTGGTCGAGCCGCTCCGCGATCCGGGCGCGCATGGGGACCACACCTTCCTCCTCCAGTTCGAGGATGGTGCGGAGATACATCTCCGTTGTGTCGATCAGTCCGGACATACGTGCCCCTCGATGAGTCGTGCGCTGGCCCTGCACCAATTCTTACGCATCCCACCGACAACCGTGCCCCGCCGGTGAAACGAAGAGGAAAGGCAGTATTGACAGAGCAATGGTCCAGACCGCACCGTGATCCGCGACACGACGACAAGGAGCTTCGGGAATGGGCGACAGTGCGCGCGAGTCCAAGCTGGCAGGACAGTTCTTCGACGCGGCGATCGGCCTGCTGCAGCAGGTCCGCGACCAGGACGCCGAGGAGATCGCCGCCGCCGGGACCGCGATCGCCGAAGCCGTCGCCGCCGGCGGCCGGCTCTTCGCCTTCGGCGCGGGCCACTCCTCGCTGGCCGCCCAGGACGTCGTCTACCGCGCGGGCGGTCTCGCCCTGATGAACCTGCTGGCCGTCCCCGGGGTCGTCGGCGTCGACGTCATGCCCGCGACGCTGGGCTCCGCCCTGGAACGTGTGGACGGTCTCGCCGGAGCGGTGCTCGACTCCTCGCCCGCCCGGGCCGGCGACGTACTGATCATCGTCTCGCTCTCCGGCCGCAACGCCCTGCCCGTCGAGATGGCGATGAACGCCCGAGCCCTGGGGCTCACCGTGATCGGTGTGACCTCGGTGGCGTACGCGACGGAGACGAAGTCCCGGCACGTCTCGGGGACGTACCTGAAGGACCACTGCGACATCGTCCTCGACTCGCGGATCGCGATCGGCGACGCCGAGCTGACACACGATGCCATCGAGGCGCCCTTCGCCCCTGCCTCCACCGTCGTCACCAGCGCCCTCATGCAGGCCACGATGGCCGCGGCGGCCGAGGAGATGGTCCGCCTGGGCATCGAGCCGCCGCTGCTGCGGTCGGGGAACGTCGACGGCGGGCACGAGTGGAACGGCCGCGTGATGACCGAGTACGCCGACCGGATCTTCTTCCGCCACTGACGGCCGGACGCCTGCCGACGGCGGCGACGGGGCGGGGAGCCTGGCGGCGACGGGGCGGGGAGCCCGGCAGCCCGGCGGCCCGGCGGCCCGGCAGCCCGGCAGCCCGGCAGCCCGGGGCTAGCGCCGCCCGGGCCATCCCGAACCCGGGCCGGACCCCGGACCCGGACCCGAACCCGGGCCGGACCCTGAGCCAGACCCCGGACCCGAACCTGGGCCGGACCCCGAACCCGACCCCGACCCCGAGCCGAAGCCTGGGCCCGAACCTGGGCCGGACCCCGAACCCGACCCCGACCCCGAGCCGAAGCCTGGGCCCGAACCTGGGCCGGACCCCGAGCCCGACCCCGACCCCGGGGCCGTCGTTCCCGCCAGGTCCAGGGACGCCGCTACCCGTACCGCCACCGCCTCCGCGTAGACCGCGTCCGGGCGCTCGAAGGCCGTACGGGACGCGCCGCGCAGGAACGTCACCGCGCCCACCGTCCTGCCCCGGCTGCGCAGCGGCAGGCAGAGGGCGTGGACCGCGTCCCGGGGCCAGTGGCGCGTCGTCGCCCAGTCCTCTGCCGCCCGGGGGCCCGCCGTGGCGAGCGCCGACGCCCGTACCGGTCCCGTACGGGAGAGGGCCTGGAGCACCGGGTGGCCCGACGGGTACCTCAGCGGAATGCCGCCGCCCGTGACGGGGACGACCGGGCCCGGCTCGCCCGTCGGCGTCGCCGCCACCCGTACGAGTCTTCGCTCCCCCGCCGCCACGTCGACGAGCGCGTGGTCGGCGAACCCGGCCAGGGCGAAGTCGAGCAGCACCGTCGCCGCCTCCCTCGGGTCCTCGCACTCGGCCGCCACGGCGCCCGCCCGGTGCAGCTGGCTGTACCGGAACCGCAGCCGGTCCGCCTCCTGCTCGGCGACCCGCTCCTCGGTGACGTCCTGGAACAGCCACCCGACACCCAGCGGAACCGGTTCCTCGGCGAGCGGCGACGCCAGCCGCACGAACCCGCTGCGCCAGCACCGCCGCCGCTCGCCCTCCGGCGTGCGGAGCGTCACCCAGACCTCGGCCGCCCCCTTCGGCGCGCCCTCCGCGAGCACGTGCTCCAGCGCGGACTGCACCTCCTCCACGCCCTGGACGATCAGCTCCCCCAGCGGCCGCCCGAGCAGCGTCGTACGGCCCGCGCCCATGGCCCGGGCCGCGTGGTCGTTGACGACGGTGGGACGCAGGTCCACGTCGACGAGGACGACACCCCAGGACGCTTCCTCGAACAGCGCCTCGCTGAGCGCTATCGAGCGCTCCAGATCGATCTGCGCGTGGACCTCGCTGAACGCGCAGTACACACCGGCGGGCTTGCCGTCCGCGCCGCGCACCCCGGCGGACTGCGTCCGCACGAGGACGCGCCCGCCGTCCTTCCGTACCAGCGCGAACTCGTGGACGAGCCGTCCCGGTGCCTCCATCGCGGCCATCAGGCGCGCCAGCGCCTCGGCCGCGTCGGCGGGCCGCGCCGCCCACCCCGCGAAGCCCCGGCGGCCGACGGCCTCCTCGGCCGACCAGCCGAGGATCCGCTCGGCCTCCTTGTTCCAGTGTGTGACGGTGCCGTCGGCGTCGAAGGCGCAGAGCGCCGCGTCCATCCCGTCGAGGAGCGCGGCGAGCAGATCGGCTCCAGGCCCCTCCGCGTCCCGCCGCTCCGCGGTCCCACTCCTGGCAGCACTCATCCCGGAACCCCCTGCAGGACGGTGTACGCACGTGCATCCGCACGCCTCAGATCATTCAACTTGAACGTGACGCAGGACACACCCGGTTCAAGGAAATCGTTGCGTCCCGGAAACGAACGGGAGACGTACGGGAGGCGCACGGGGGGCATGCGGGAGGCGCGCGGGGGACGGGTGTGCTCCGAGGAGAATCGGCGAAACAAATCGCTTGAGGCTTCGCGGAAGGGTTCCTAGGCTGTGGAGCACACGCGAAAGGAGGTGATCCGAAAAAATGATTTCTTTTCGGACTCGTGAGGTGACTGCGGGCTAACGGCCTGCCGTCGCACTCTGTGCACCTCGGCAGGACAGCTGCCGACACCCAAGCAGTCACCCGACCCGTGGGCCGCCGGTAAGTCCGGCCGGCTCTCGTCCGAACTCGAGCGGACGGGACCAAGGCCCACGGGTCGTCTGCGTTCACGGGTGCTGCGTCAGGTGGGAAGCGTCATCAGGAGCAGCGGGTCGGTGGTGGGCCGGGGGGAGCCTCCGGCGGGTTCGAGGGTGAGGCCGACCGTGCCCGCGTCCGCGGGGTTGCCGCCGAGGACGACGGTGCCGTCGTGGTCGACGAGTCCGGCCGGCCGCATGGTGCCGTCGTGGTCGAGCCACAGCTGGTACGTCTTGCCGGCACCGGGTGCGGGGAGGTTGCCGACGGTGAACACGGCCTTGTTCCGACGGTCGGAGGCGACGACGGTGGCCAGGGCTCCGTTGGTGGCCCTGCCGTGGACGGTGCGGGCGTCGGGCTCGGCCAGGACGCTGCTGACGTCCTCCAGTTGCCGCTGTGCCTGGCGGGCTTGCCGCTCGAGGTCCTGCCCGTTCCGCATCTGCCACATGGCGACGCCGCCGAGTACGGCAGCGGCCACGCTCGCGGCCAGAGCCAGCGGCAGTGCCCTGCGCCTCAGCATGCCGCCGAGGGCGGGTGCGGTGGTGGGGGTGGTGACGCGTGGAGGCAGTTGACGTACGCCTTCGACGGCGGCCATGACCTGGGCCTTGGCTGCCGCGGGCGGCGCCTGGGAGACCGCGGCCGCCAGGCGGGCGAGGGTCGCCTCGAACTCCGCGGCTTCCTGCCTGCATGCCTCGCAGGCCCGCAGGTGGGCGTCGAAGTCCTTCCGTTCGCCGGGGTCGAGTGCTCCGAGGGCGTAGGCGGCGCCGAGGGTGTGAGCGTCGGATGCGTGGTGTTTCATGTGGTCACCCCCATGCAGTCGCGGAGCCTGACCAGCCCGTCGCGCATGCGTGTCTTGATGGTGGGAAGCGGTGTGCGCAGGGCTTCGGCGACCTCACGGTAGGTCAGCCCCTGGTAGTAGGCCAGGGTCACCGCCTGGCGCTGGAGTTCGGTCAGGCCCCGCAGGCAGCGGCGGACCTGTTCCGACTCCAGGCGCGTCTCGACCCTTTCGGCCACCTCGTCGAACGCGGTCGTGTGCTCGCGGGCGGCATGGGTCTGCTCCCGGTCGGCGGAGGCCTGGGCGGAGCGGACCCGGTCCACGGCCCGCCGGTGGGCGACGGTCGCGGCCCAGGCCGTGACGGAGCCGGCGTCGGGCCGGTAGCGGGCGGCCTGCCGCCACAGGTCGATCATGACGTCCTGGGCGACCTCCTCGGACTGCGCACGGTCGCGTACGACTTTCACGACGATGCCGAACACCAGGGGGGCGAGGGCGTCGTAGAGGACGGAGAACGCCTCTTTGTCGCCGTGGGCGACCTTCTGCATGACCTCGGCCAGGTCGGCACGTCCTGCGGCGGTGCCGACGCGGGAGGACCGCGGTTGGTTCACCGGCGTCGCTCCGGCCGTGGCGAGAAGGCGAAGGGGCGGCCGGGCGCGGCCGTCGGGGGCAGGGGTGTCCATCGCATGCCGGTCCTTGACTCTTTGTCGCTCAAGCGGTGGCGGGGCCACTTCCAGGGGGCGGTCCCGCCACGGCAACGGGTGGTCGTTTCAGCAGTGCTTCGTAGCGGACAGGCGTGCGGATGGGAGGGGACTTCGTCACCTGCTGCGCCGAGAGTTACCTCGTTCGAGGGAAGTCGGGGGTTCTGGCCCAACCGGCGGGTCCGCGGCGGCGAAGGGGTGGGTGAGGGAGTCGCGAGGCGTTGTGCGGATCCCTCACCGGCCGCGCGGACCTACCGCCGGCTGCAGAAGTCCCGTAGGAGGTAACCGAGATGGTTCGTGTGCGACGAGGCCTTGCGGTGGCGGTGGCCGCCGGCGCTGTGGTGGTGGGTGGTGCGTCGGTGGCTTCGGCCGATGCCGGGGCCCAGGGTGTGGCCGCTTACTCGCCGGGCGTGGGCTCGGGCAACCTCGTCCAGGTGCCCATCCACATCCCGGTCAACGCGTGCGGCAACACCGTCAGCGTCATCGGGCTGCTGAACCCGTCGTTCGGCAACACCTGCGTCAACGCCTGATCCGGGGCGACAGGCCGAGGTGGGGGGGGGGGATGTGGGCGGAGCCCCCCGGTGAACCCGCGGCCCCTCCCCCACAGCCATCGATGGAAGG
>NZ_JBHUYJ010000183.1:0-1881 GCF_042668715.1 Streptomyces sp. NPDC057271 | reverse complement strand
CACTGGCGGTGTTGTGGGGGTGTGAACCTTTTTGTTGGAAAACCCCTGCGCAAACGCTGGGTCGGGGGAAACGGGCCGGGGTTTCGGGGGTGGCTGTCGACAGCCCCCCGCGGCACCTCGGGCCTTCTTCCCCGAAGGCTCCCGGCGAGCGGTTCACTCCTTCGGGTTCGGACCAATCCGCCGAGCGGGTGCTGCCGAATGGCGGGTGTGAGCAGCTTTCGCAGCACCCTTTCCCACACGGCGCTGGGCGCGTCGGCCGGCCTCTTGGCCGCTTTCACGGCGCTGGGCGTGGCCGAACTGGTCGCCGGACTCGTGCGGCCCGCCGCGGGACCGGTGACGGTGGTCGGCGGCGCGGTGATCGACCGGACTCCGGCCGCGGTGAAGGACTTCGCGATCCGCACGTTCGGGGAGAACGACAAGACCGTCCTGCAGCTGGGGATCGTCGCCTTTCTCGCCCTCGTCTCGGTCGGTCTGGGGGCGCTCGGACTGCGCCATCGGCGGGCCGGCGCCGCGGGAGTGCTGCTGTTCGGGATCGTCGGCGCCGCCGCGGCCCTGACCCGGCCCGACTCCACCGGCCTCGGTGACGCGTTCCCCTCGGCCGCCGGAGCGGTCGCGGGCGCTCTCACCCTCTACGTCCTGGCCTCCGCGGCAGCCCCCTCGGCGGTCCGGGCCCCCGAATCCGGGGAGAGCGGGGCAAGCGGGTGGAACAGGCGCGGGTTCCTCACGGCGGCGGGCGTGACCGCCGCCGCGGCCACTTCCGCGGGCGCACTCGGGCGCTACTTCTCCGACAGGCAAGGCCGGGGGGCGGTCGCTTCCCGCGAGAGCCTCGTCCTGCCCCGGCCGGCCTCTCCGGCCCCTCCTGTCCCGGCGGGCGCCCGGTTGAAGGTGCCCGGCATCAGCCCCTTCACCACCCCGAACCGCGACTTCTACCGCGTCGACACCGCCCTGGCCGTCCCCAAGGTCGACGCCGGAACCTGGCACCTGCGCATCCGCGGCCGTGGCGTCACACGCACGCGCACCTACACCCTCGACCAGCTCCTGGCCCGCCCGCTCATCGAACGCGACATCACCCTCACCTGCGTGTCCAACGAGGTCGGCGGCCCCTATGTCGGCAACGCCCGCTGGCTCGGTGTCCCTCTCGCCGACCTCCTCCGGGAAGCGGGCGTCCGGCCCCCTTCCCGGGGCGGCGCAGCGGATCAGCTGGTGGCCCGCTCGGTGGACGGCATGACGCTCGGCTCGCCGGTCGAGGACGTGATGGACGGGCGCGACGCGATGCTCGCGGTGGGCATGAACGGGGAACCGTTGCCCTTCGCCCACGGCTTCCCGGTCCGCATGCTCGTCCCCGGCCTCTACGGGTACGTGTCGGCGTGCAAGTGGATCACCGACATCGAACTGACCACCTTCGACGCGTACGACCCGTACTGGGTCAAGCGGAAGTGGGCCCGTAGGGCGCCGATCAAGACGCAGGCGCGCATCGACACCCCCAAGCCCTTCGGTCGTCCCGCCGCCGGCGTCGTCACCGTCTCCGGTGTCGCCTGGGCCCAGCACCGCGGCATCACCCGCGTCGAGGTCCGTGTCGATGACGAGCCCTGGCAGGACGCCGACCTCGCCGCCCAGGACACGGTCGACACCTGGCGCCAGTGGTCCTACCGCTGGAACGCCGCCCCCGGCGGCCACACGATCACCGTCCGGGCCACCGACGGCACCGGACAGGTGCAGACGGAAAACCGCGCCCGGACCGTCCCCGACGGAGCGAGTGGCCGGCACAGCGTCTTCGTCAACGTCTCCTAGTGTTCTGAGTCTGGAATTCTGTTTAGATGTAGGCTTTCGGTATGGCGATGGGGCGGCCGAAGGCCGAGTTGGTGCTGACCGATGAGGAGC
>NZ_JBHUYJ010000182.1:0-8086 GCF_042668715.1 Streptomyces sp. NPDC057271 | reverse complement strand
CTCTGTGTTGCCCGGTTGGTGAAGGAGTTAGCGGCGAAACCCACACACACCCAAACAACACACACCACAACCCAAGCGGCACGCCCCCCCTCCCACCCCCTCCTCCCCCCCCCCCCCCCCACCCCGCTCCGTCACGCCGCGTGCTTATCCAGCGAGACGGGACTGAACGGCGCCTCCGCACACAGGGAGTACAGGAACCGCGTCCGGTCCGTCGTGGTGAGAGCCTCCCGCCAGCCGGTCGGCGGGGCGATGTCGCACGGCCACAGACACAGACGGCCGTCGTCGTCTCCCATGAGCCGCAGCAACGCGTCAGCCTTCTCGATCGCGATCTGCATGGTGGTTCTCCTGTTCCGAGGTCGGCATCCGAGTCGAGCGGTCCGCACGAGCGCCGCGTAACCCGCCCACCCACTCGCACGACGCTCCGGTCCGGACCGTTCAGGGCAGGCGGGTGTGATGCGCGTCGCGTCGACCCGCCCCACCTGAACCCGGTTTCGTGACCCGTCCGTGACCCCGAGCGACAGAGACCGGCTCTCCAAGGGCCGCTCCCCCGCCCGGAAGGCGCCGCACTCATGAATCACCGTCTGGTCCTCCCCTCCGCCCTCTCCCTCGGCGTCCTCGCCATGATCTGCGGCGTCACCGCACCGCCCCTGCCGTCCGCACCCGAGGCCACGCACCGTGCGGAGGCGGCCGGGCCGCCGGCGGGCCAATTCGCGACCCTTGGTACGGGCCCTGCGGCCGACCCCGCCCTGACTGTCGGTCAGTCCCCGGCCGATTCCTTCACCGCTCGACAGGTCGCCGAACTGCTCGATGCCCGGGCGAGAACGGTCGCGAACGCGCGCGCCGCGGTGGATTCCCATCGCCCCTCCCTGAAGCCCTCCCCACACCGGGCACAGGTCGGCACACAGCTGCGGGTGCGGGCCGAGGCGAAGCCCGCCGTGAAGGAGTCCGCCGCGGGCGTGGCCGTACGTACGGCACTCGCCCAGCTCGGCAAGCCGTACGTCTGGGGCGCGACGGGTCCGCGCGCTTTCGACTGCTCGGGGCTCACGCAGTACGCCTACCGCCGGGCCGGCATCCGGCTCCCCCGCGTCACCTGGGACCAGATCCAGGTCGGTCACCGTGTTCCGCTCTCCGCCGTCCGCGCCGGGGACCTCGTCTTCTACCGGGCAGCGAGCCACGTCGCCCTGTACGCGGGAGGCGGCCGGATCGTGCACGCCCCGCGCCCCGGCACGCCCATCCGCACGGCAGATCTCCACGTGATGCCGGTGTACGCGGTCGTCCGTCCGTACTGACGCCGCCGACCCGCCCGACGTGTCTCCCGACCGAGCCCCTGGAGCCTCTGTGGCCGTTCTCGTCTCCCTGATCCTCACCGGCGGCGTCGTCGCCTTCGCGGCGACGGTACGCATCGTCCTCACCTTCGCGCCGCCACCGCTGTGCCATACGTCGGAACCGGCGCCCCTCAGGTCAGCCCGCGTCAGATCCCTCGAGAAGTCCACCCGGTCCGTGCTGTTCCTCTACGGAGAGAGGTGTACCGGCGACGCGCTCGTGCATGCGCTCCGGGCACGCGGCATACAGCCCGTGTTCCGCTCCTCCACACACCTCGCCGTCGGGATCGACAGGAACCGCCCCCGGATCTACGAGCGGATCACTCACCGCGACCTCGCCGACTTCGACCTCGTCCAGGTGTACGGGTCCGGCCACCGGCCCACGGGACTGGTGGGCGCGCTGTCCTGCTATCTCTCCGCCCGCTCCTCCGGCCTCGTCAACGGCAACGGTCTCGGGACCGGGAACGCCCTCGCCGCTCCTTCGAAGCTCCAGCAGTACGTGGAGCTGGCCCTGGCGGGCGAGAGCGTCCCCGACTCGATCCATCAGGCGAGCGGCGACTTCGACGAGTTCGCCGGCCGGCTCGGGACGCCGTTCGTGGTCAAGCCCCTGTACGGTCGAGACGGGGCCCTCACCCGGCTCGTCCACGACGCACCGGCCTGGGCGGAAGTTCTGCGGGCCGTGGGCGACGACCGGCTCGCGTTCATCGCGCAGCGGTTCGTGCCGAACAACGGCACGTTCGTGCTGCTGGTCCTGGAGGACGACGTACCGGTCGTCGTCCACCGGTGCAGTACCGACGCCAGCCGGATCACCAACCGGCGGTCTGCCTCCCATGACACGCTGTTCGACCCCGAGACCTTCGACCCGGAGGTGAAGGCGACGGCCGTCCGCTGCGCCACGCACTTCGGATACGACGTCGCGACCGTGACGGTGGTGCAGGACCGCGTGACACGCGCCTGGTACGTGCTGGGGGTAAACGGTCAACCGGCCCTCGGCGAAATGCCGTTCGCCGCCAAGATGAGCCACGCCCATGCCGCCTACATGGACCGGCTGCTGCGGCGCGACGCCTCCATGGCCGCGGGCCGGAGGTGACCGGCATGCCCGACTTCCGGAGTCCCGCGGCGGACCCGCGCGAAGGGGGCGGCGACGGGAGCGTCCGCGGTGACCGTGGCAGGGCAGGAGCCCTCGAACCGGAGCCCGAACACGGCTGCTCCCCCTTCCGTGACATCGCTCGCCCGCACCCCGCAGAGGAGGAACGATGATCGGGGACGAGGGGTGGCCAGCGCTGTTCGATCAACTGCCGCTGGCCTGGTGGGAGACGGACCGTGAGCTGCGCGTCCAGCGGTACGGCGGCGGTTCGGCCGGCCACGCGCTCGGCACCGGCGACGTGCACCCGCCACCCCCGGCCTCTCCGGCCGAGCGCCGTGAGGGCCCACCGGTCCACGACACCGTCACCCAGGCCGTCGCGCTCTCCGGGAAGACCGTGCGCTGGCAGGCCCACAGCGCCGGACGGCTCCTCGACGTGGCGGCCGGCCCCCGGCATGACCAGGGCGGCATCGCGGATGGAGTCCGGGCTGTGGCGGTCGACGTGTCGCCCGGGGTCTACGAGCGTGAGCGGCATCTGGCCTTCGCCGCGTACTTTCCGGGCGCGGCCTTCATCAGGGACCCGGCCGGCCGGTTCCTGTGGGCCAACGACGCCTACGCCCACCTGCACGGGATGACGCCCGCCGAGCTGACGGGACGCACACTGGAACACGTATTGCGGGCACCTGATCTCAGCCGCACGCGCCGTCTGGACCAGCAGGTCCTCGCTCTTGGCCGCCCCTTCCGGCATTCCATGGCGTTCGACCGGGAACGCGGTGGTCCGGTGCGGGTCGTCGGACACCGTTTCCCGCTGGAGACGGCCGCGGGACGCTGCGTCGGCGGCATCTACCTCGACGTCACCGATCACATGACGGCGCTCGGCGAGAAGGAGGCGGTCGAGGAGGAGTTACGGGCACTGCGTGACCGTACCGGGGCCGCCGCCGTGACCTTCACGACGGGCGGCCGCATCATGCGGGCCACGCCCGGCGCGGCCGAGCTGCTGCACACCACGGTCGCCGGGCTCGAAGGCATGACCCTGCCCGAACTCGTGGAGCCCTCCGACGACGCGGACAGGCTACTGCGGCAGTGGCGGGATCTGGTCCGCGGCCGGGCGCTGCGCCGTAGCACGCGCCTGGCGTGCCGGACGTCCAGGGGCGGCAGGCGTCTGATCCACGCCGACATGGCCGTGGTCCGCGAGGGCGGCCGTCCCTGCGCGATCCTCACGCTCCTCACGGCCCTCGGGGTGGAGCACGCACGCTCCGTCGAGCTGACGCCCATCCAGGAACAGGTGCTGTTGCGACTGGCACGCGGGGAGTCCAACGCCCGCATCGCCCGGGATCTGAGGATGTCGCGCCAGGCGCTGGACTACCACCTGCGCCGGCTCCGCAAGGAGCTGGATGCGCCGTCGCGGCCGGCGATCGTGGCACGCGGCTACGCACTGGGGCTACTGGACGGCACGACGTGGCCACCCGAACTGTCCCTCCTGGCGCACGCGCGACGTCCTGATCACCAGTGAGCGGCGACGGCATGAACCACCTGTCTGGCGGTGCCGTGCCAGCCCATGAGCCGGAGCGGTGACACAGGAGGTCGGGGCCATGGGTAAGAAGCGAGGGCGCAGGACGCGCGGAACCGGTCGGCCGGCGCCTCAACGCAGCCACTCACCCGTCACCCGCCGGGCAGCTCCCGCGGCCCCTCCTCCACTGCCGAGCCTGCTGGACGAGGAGCCGGGCGCGGCCGACGGCTGGTCCCCGGCGGCCGACCGGAGTGTGCTCGGTCGGTCCTCGTCGTCCCCGTCTCCGGATCGGCCGTCCGGGGAAAGTACCGTGGAGAGGCGTCGGCGTCGTACGGAGGACGACGTGACGGCCCTCGTGAACGAACGCCGTCGAGCGGCCGGGCTGCCCGCTCTGCGCACCGACGAGAGGCTGCGGCAGTCGTCGCGCGCACACAGCTCGGACATGGCGGCGCGCGGTTTCTTCTCTCATGACGCGCCTGGTGGGATCAGCCCGGCGGACCGGATGCGCGCGGCGGGGTACCCGGAGCCGGCCGCCGAGAACATCGCCATGGGTCAGCCGAGCGCGGCGACCGTCGTGCGGGAATGGATGAACAGCCCGGCCCATCGCCGCAACATCCTGCTCGACGGAATCACCACCATCGGGGTGGGCATCCACTTCGGTCACGGCGGCCCGTGGTGGACGCAGAACTTCGGCTACAGCGCCTGAGCCGTAGTCGCCCGGGCTCCGTCCCGCTCGTCTATGCCGCGCGGCGGCGGGGCTCCCGGCGAGGCAGTCCCTGTGCGAGGGCAGCCGCGAACAGGACCGCCGCGCACCCCCGCTCGTACGCGACACGTACGGCGCTCGGCGCCAGGCCCAGCGTCACGGCCACCTGCTCCGTGCCCCAGCCGGCGGTCCTCAGGTGGTACACGACGGCCGGCCGGTCCATCGCGCCGACGGCGAGGGCTTCCCCGGCGACAAGCCTCCTGACGAGCGGCCAGGCCGTTCGCAGGCGTGCGGCCTCTCCCCAGAGCTTGCGTCGTTCACCAGGGGTCGTGCCGCCCCAGATGCCCTCGCTCTCCCGGAAGCGGACGGCCACCTCGAGGCACTTCTGCCGGACGGGACATCGCAGACACAGGGCCTTGGCCCGCGCGACCTGTTCCGCCGCCATGCCGCCGCCCGCATCGGGCGGAAAGAAGAACCCGGGGTCCACACCTCGGCACGCCGGCTCGTCGTCCTCCAGTTGCCCGCGGCGCCTGTCGGCCTGGCTCCAGTCCATCACGCCCCCTTCACCGGCGGGAGGACGCCTCCCGGCCCTCCCACCTGGGCGGAACGGACGAGACACGGTGGAGGTTCAGGCCGTGGGCGACCGCGTTGAGCCGCAGCTACCCCGCGTCCGTTCAGTCTCAGCAGAACGAGGACCTTGGAAAGACGACAGCGACGAGCAGACGGAAAGTGGTGTTTCGGGTGGCTCCGTCGGACAGCAGCGACGGCCGTAGTGGCGGCGAACTGGCCGTCCCCATGGGCTGGATGTACTCACAGGTCATAGCGGAGCGTCTGCTCTACCTGGGGCACGTGGTCCCGCAGGGCACGTTGGAGTACCGGGCGGGACGTGACGCGCTGGCACTGACCGTGTTCGCCTCGTCTCTGCCGACCGAACTGCTGGATCTCTTCTCCGAGGAGCGACGGGCGTGCTGGATCTCGATGACCTCCCCTGAGGTGGACTGGCACGCGTGGATCACCGACCACCTCCACCGGCGGGAGGCGTTCCAAGTCACGACGGCCCAGCCGGATCCGGACATCTCTCCGGCCCTGGACGCGTGGAGGTGGCTACGGGAGACGGAACTGCTTGCTCCGCCTCTGGTCTTCGGGGACTCGACGCCTGAGCGGGAACCGAAGGGCGAATGGATACCGGCATGGCGGGTGGGTCTCTCCCTCGGCCACATGGCCATGCATCTGTGACGAGAGCATGTCGGGAGCGTCACCCGAGCCGGGCGTGAACCGGGCCGTGATCGGGACCGTGTCGGCGGGCAACGACATCGGAAAGGACGCCGCTCATGCGCATGACAGCCACCGCGGTGGTGCTGGCACTCACCGGTTCTATGGCCCTGGCTTCCACAGCAGCGGCCGGCCCGGCGGCAGCCGTCGGAAACGCCCCGTGCGACCGCGGCCTGGGGGCGGCCCAGCCGTACGCCGAATTCGTCGCCGGGAACGCAGCACACTCGCCGGACTCCGAAGGCGCGGTCGTCATCGGCGGCGATGCCGACTTCACCGGCGGCTTCACCGCCGGCGGCAAACTGACCGACACGGAGGTGGACGCCCTGCCTGGTCGGGCTGCCCTGGTCGTCGCGGGCGATGTAGACCTCGGCGGAGGCACCACGACGGCCATGCGCGGCGACTTCGTGCACGGCGGCGCCCTCAAGAACCCTGGTGCGGCCGAGGCCCTGGAGGGCAAGGTCGTCCAGGCTCCCCCGCCTGTCGACGTGCCCGGCGCGTTCCGCGATCTGCGGGCACTGTCGGAGACGCTCTCGAAGACCGGGACCACGACCGGTGCCATCGCGGAGCTTCGCGGCACGGGCCACCGCGTCCTCGCTCTCACCGGCGTGGATCCGACGCTGAACGTCTTCACCGTCGACGCCGCGGAGCTCGAGAAGGCCCAGGAGATCGAGCTGACGGTGCCCGACGGGGCGACCACCCTGGTCAACATCGCCGGGGACTCCTACGACATGGCCAAGGCCGGCACCACCGCGGTGAAGATCTTCGACTGGGACGCCAAGACCCTTGTCATCGACGACAAGAACACCAGCGCCAATGACGGCAGGACCCGGGCCGGACTGCTGTGGAACCTCCGCGGCGAGGGAACCTTCGCCAAGAGCAGCCAGGCAGCCTGGCCAGGCGCCGTCCTGGCCCCGTTCGCCCACGTCGACCTCGGGACCGGCGCGCCGGTCAACGGGACCGTGGTCGCCAGAACCCTCAAGGCCACCGATGGTGCCGAGACCCACCATGTCCCTTTCCAGGGCTGCCTGTCCGCAGTCGGAGTCCCGGCCCCGACCCCGGTCCCCACTCCCACCCGCACGTCGACCCCGACGTCCGCTGCGCCCGTGACGCCGCCGCCTGCACCGTCGACCACCGCGTCGCCGTCGTCCACAGCACCCTCGACGGGCAAGCATCTCGCGGACACCGGCGCCGCCCCGACAGGCCTTCTCCTCGGATCGGGCCTGGCCCTCATCGGCGCGGGCGCCGTCAGCGCCGCCGCTCTGCGCCGCCGCGCCCGCAAGCCCCACCACTGAGCACATGCCCCGCCATTCCCCCGAGGAGCACACCATGGCCGAACTCCCCCCGGACACGCCGCCGATGGGCTGGTTCGAGGCCGGCTCCCGTGCCGACGCACTCCTCGCGATCGAGGGCAGTGCGCGCCGAGGGAGCTTCGGCCACAGAGCGGCCCATGACGTCCTCACCATGACGGGTCTCTTCACCCACCGGGAAGGATTCGGCGAGGAGTCGCTCTTCGGCAGGCTCTCCCGCCTGCGCCACCGGATGGCGTCCGACACGATCTGGATGTCGTGGTGCGCCGCGTACCTGGATGGCACGGACGCAGCGTGGTCGGACCCCGACCTGAGGCATGCCCGAATGGCTCGCGACTGGCTGTGGGGCCGGCCTCTGCCCCTGTGGGACGCGGCGCGGCGCGGCCCGATCCTGGCCGGACGGCGCACGCACCATGAGGAGCCAGGTTGGTCGCTGGGCCTGCGCCTGGCACGTGAGGCGCTGGACCGACGTCTGCTCACCGAGGTCGGGCTCGCGCACCTCCTGGGCCGCTGGGTGCCGGTTCCCTGCGGTCAGAGCGCGGACGCGATGGTGTGGTTCGGCCGGATCGACGAGGTGGTGTGGGCCCCGGACGCGCTGACGACCGGAGCGCCACCGCACCCACTGGCGTTCCGGATCGGCCGGGGCGAGGGGTCGGCAACCGTGCTCGTACCTGCGGATCCGTTTTCGGATACGGCCGCCGTGAGGCCGACGCCGCTGAAAACATCTCACCCATGACATGGTCGACTCGTCCCGATCGCGCACACCGACGGCCAGGTGACACCAGAAGGGCCTGAAAGGGGGGAAGGACACCACCAACAGGGGGGGCCCCCCCCCCCCCAAGCACCCCTTCCTCCCCCCAACCCCCCCTCCCCCACACCGGGGTTCCG